>CAZCYK010000016.1:0-11040 GCA_964502975.1 uncultured Gammaproteobacteria bacterium
CCACTCAAGTATCTTCTTCTACTCCAGTCTATTACTACATCCCTGATCATAGTTGTCGCTCAAGTAAACCAATCTCTATCTCTGATTTATTCCAAATTGATGCCTCATCTACTAGTGCTAAGATTTTCTTTACTCCTCAGTCTGATACCAATGATTACTTTATTAGTTTCTCATCTGTAAACAAGAATGCAGAAGAACACGGAGAGAGAGTCACCTTACTTCGAGAAGGAGTTCAATCACATACTATTTATCAGCTTAAACCTAATACAACTTACTACGTTAAAGTCAGAGGGCAAAATGGCTGTATGCCAGGAGACTGGAGTACGATACTAAAATTTAAGACAGGTTACAAAAATTCTAAACGAATTACTAAATACTATAAATACCTAAAGGGGATGAAACTATCTAAGTGGGTGGTAAAATAAATCGAAGTTGTTGCCATCTTTTTTTACTATGTTATAATCGTCAAGTATGAAATACGCTGTCATTGCCATCTCTGGCACCCAATTTAAAGTAGAAGAAAACCAAAAATTATCGGTTGACAATTTAAATCTTAAAGAAGGAGAAAAAAGCACAACCGATCAAGTGTTACTTACTGCCGATGGTGATAAAATAAAAGTCGGTACTCCAACTGTCAAAGATGCTAAAGTTGAATTTGAAGTTTTAAAAAATTACAAAGGAAAAAAATTAACCGTTTTTAAATATAAATCAAAATCACGTTATCGCAAAACTACTGGTTTTCGACCTCATCTAACCGACATTCAAATTACCAAAATTACATTTTAACTAATTAACTAAAGCTCTAACGCTCTAATTATCTAAAACATGGCACATACCAAATCACAGGGTAAAACCAATCAAAAATCAAATCGACCAGGTCAAAGAAGGGGAGTCAAAAAATTTGGCGGACAAAAAGCTCAAGTTGGTCAAATTATTGTTCGACAAGTTGGTTCTAGCTTTCATTCTGGTATTGGTACCAAAACCGGGAAAGATTTTACTATTTATGCTATTCGACCAGGTATTGTAAAATTTTTTAAAAAACTTGGTAAAAACATTGTCTCTGTGGTTAAAGCTTAATTCTTTCTGACTTATTTTGATTTAGTTTTTCCTCCTTTTTTCACGACACTTTTCATAGTAAGCTTGATTCATGATGAAACAAGTAACTCAAATTGCCACCAACCAATTAGAACCCAACCCACTTCAACCAAGAGGAATAATTTCTCCAGAATCTGTCGCTGAATTAGTTGAATCAATCAAAGAACACGGTATCCTAGAACCCCTAATAGTTGCCAAAACTCCGGCTGGATTTCAAATTATTGCCGGCGAACGACGCTGGCGAGCTGCTCGAATTCTAAAACTTGAATATGTTCCCGCCATTGTCAAAGAAACTAATCCTCAACAAATGCTAGAAATGGCCATTGTTGAAAATGTTCAAAGAAAAGACCTTAATCCAATCGAAAGAGCTAAGGCATTTTTGCGTCTAAAAGACGAATTTCAATTTGATAATCATCAAATTGCCAAAAAAGTCAGTAAAAGCGTTCCCTATGTAATTAACTGCTTAAAACTTTTAACTCTACCAGATGCCCTAAAAGACGGTTTACTCTCTGGACTGATAAGTGAGGGCCATGCCCGAGCATTGTCTAGCATTGGCGATACTAGACTCACCATTGAGGCTTATAAAATAGTACTTCGAGAAAAAGCCTCCGTCCGGCGAGCTGAAGATATCGCTCGTCGAATGCGAAAAAAAATCGAAGAGGGGACTGTTCCAATCACCAAAGAAAACATACCGCAATTTCTAAAGTCAAAACTAGATACCATAAGTGCTGATTTCAAAGATTTTTTTGAAGACAAAACTACCAATGTCAAAATTACTCAAACAAATGTTGTAACCCAAGTAACCTTTCAATTTAAAGGAACAGTTGACCGTCGTTTTGCCAATCTAAAAGAACTATACAAAAAAATTTGTCAAAAAGACCTAACTAATATCAATAACTAAAAAGTTGTTTTTGGGATTAAGCCAACTTTATTAATTGGCCAATACCTGAAAAAAGCTTTTCCAATTAGCAAATCCTTATGTATTGGGCCAAACTCTCGCCCATCTCTAGAATTTGGTCGATTATCTCCAAAACACAAGTATTGATCTTCTGGCACAGTCACCTCTACCCCTTCTTGACAAAAATCTCCTGGACTAGAATAAACCATTTCTGGTAAAAATGATTGATCTAATTTTTCTCCATTTAAATAAACATCTCCCTCTTTTACCATCACTCGATCACCAGGAATTCCAATTATTCTTTTGATATATTCACAACCATCTACTGCACATTGTTCTCCGGCTGGCGCCTTAAAAATCACCACATCACCTCGTGCCGGAGTTCCAAATCGGTAACTCAATTTTTCTGTCAATAAATATTCCTTGTCTACAAAATTAGGATACATTGAACTACCCTTTACTTCATTCGGTTGAGCAATAAACAAATACAACAACACAAAGACTGACAAGGCTAAAACTATTGACTGGATAAATTCCAACAAAAAACTACCAATACTAAAACCCGCTTGATTATTATAATTTTTTTTCATACTTTTCATTGTAGCTGATATAATTACGAAATACCAGGTTGTTTAGCTCAGTTGGTTAGAGCGCTTCGTTCACATCGAAGAGGTCAGAGGTTCGAGTCCTCCAACAACCACTATTAGTTATTATTAATATCTAGAGCAGTCCGATATTTCAGACTTGTCACAGGTTCAACTCCTGTAGCGACCACAATAAAAATAACCAGAGTTGTTTAAATCGATAAACTCTAATATTCCACCGATATCTCCACAAATATAAAATTTTTTTGTTAAAATCAGATTATGAGAATAGAAGCAGGCATTTCTCCTAGTGAACCTATTGTTTCCACGCCAGAAAAAAACAGACTCAGTCCTTCAGAAATTCAAGATATTATCACTAAATCTCATCTCGGTACTTATAGAAATGAAAAAAAATATAAATATATAGTTATTTCACAAAATTTTTTTGAAGAATACAAAAAAAGTCCCGAAGGATTAGATTCCATAAACAGACTCACAAACACCGTCAAGGGGATAACAGAACAGGAAATTCAACAATCTTTTATATCTGGACTAAGTAAAAGTCTTTCGATTGCGGAAAGTATTCCCGAGTTATCAGATTATCAACCAAACGATATTAATCAATCATTTGCTCACCGTTTTCATTTAATTGTAGAAAGTTTTGAGAGGGTTTCTAGTCTATTTCCACCTTCAAAATCAATGACTAAAAAAATTATTGAGCACCCAAACTACGTTGAACCAAATTTTTACGAATATTATGCAAACCAAATCAAAGAAGATAGTTATTATTGTCCAAGTAATATCGGTTTACCTTTATGGCAATCACCCAGAACTGCCCGAAAAAAACTTGAACAAAACAACAAAATATTCGAATCTGTTAAAAAAACTCTTGAACAAAAAAATCCAACGGAAAAAATTAATTATTGGTCTGTTAGAACTTTAGTAGAACAAAAAGGAACAAAAGCTATAAATATAGCCAGTAAAAATCCAACAGAATATTACATAACCCCTAAAAAAACAATTAAAAAAGATAAAAATACTAGTCAAATAGTCACAGAAACAAGAAGCCTAGAAACTGAAAAACGTAAATTAGAAACAAAAAACAAAACATTAACAACAACTTCAGATAAACTAAAAACAGAAAATTTAAACCTACGAAAACAAAGAGACTGCTTAAAAAAAGAAAATCGTTCGCTAAAATCACAAATAACAGCCTTACAAAAAAGGATAGAACGGCTTTCAGATACACTAAAAGAAAGAAAAAATAGTTCACCCAAAATTATTCCAGATGATTTAGTCCTCAGAGGTCAAACCACGCAAATAATACCAAAAGAAAATGCCACAGAAACCACACTAACACCCTCTCACCCAATTGATAAAATTAGTTCAGCAAACTTAACTCCGGAACAAATTAAAAAAATTAAAAAAATAAAATCTAAAACCTTAAACAATAATTTTGCTCAAGACCGGATAATTGAATATTATGTAATAAAACACCCAGACCAAAGCGAACAAGAAATTATCCAAAAGATTCAAGACACTAAAGTAAAAATGGACGAATGGAAGGACACTATAGCTAATAAAAATTTTATAGACGACTGGATTTTACAACATTTCATAGTTTATTATCCTCAAGATTTTAAAAATCGCTACGAAGAGGCCCATAAAGCCTATACTGAACTTTTTGCTAAATATAAAGAAACAAAAAAAGGATTTACTACCACAGATACATTAAAAAAAATTGTAGTATATTACAATCAAAATCGCGACAAAGCTATCGAAACTGGTCTCAGTCTTTATTCAAAATTAGATGAAAAATTTTCTAAAACAAAACTTGTCAATTTTAACTCTGCAATTATCAATCGTTATATTATTCGCAATTTTGATAATCCAGCAGAAAATCTAAAACAAGCATGCCAAGATTTTGATTCACTTTTAAAAAAAGCATCGACCAATCCAGATGATTTTTTTAATAGCAATCTAAAATTTGAAATTTATCCAGGAAAATATCTTCAACTATTGTTCGAAAATTATCCTATTGATACTCTTAATTCTGTCTCAAAAATTGAAAATGTATATCAAAAATTAAGTTCACGACTAAAAAATGACAGCTTTTTTGGAAACTACAAAACACTAGCCCTAAAAATTATCGCAATTACTTCAACAGAAAAACCTACTTTATGCTATGAGGACTTAAAAAAGCAATTTAAAAACCTTACCCACTTTTATAGTAATTATGGTATTGAAGAAGATTATGTTTTTAAAATGTTTTTAATGTTCCCAAATATTGCCTCTTCCATGATTGAAGCAAAAATACCAGCCGAACTGAGAGGCGATTATAAAAGACAAATCAAACGTCTAAACATTTAATTCAACGACTCAAAACTTTTTTACTATACCCCGCCAATAAAATACGAACTGTTTGAAAATTTGGATAAGTATTGTTTTCAACCAAAGTTTTAACCTCTTCTTCGAAATTTTGTAATATCTCAAAAGATATCGCATTATCTGAAGAAATAGATTTGCTGTCAAACTTTAAAGCAACAAATTTTTCGACAATACCAATATTTTTTTCTATTAATCTAATATTCACCCTTCTCTTATCATAATTATTAATCGTTGAAATTATTAACAAATTATCTAAAATTCTCTGACTAATTATTTTTTCTTCGTTCATCTCTCGATACTTAAAAACATAAGCGACTACTTTATCAAACTCATTTTTATTTAAAAAAGGAATTACTTTGTTTAGTTTAATTTTTTTTAAATCATCTTTTATCACAGACAGCAAAAAACTTTTATTAATTTTGCTGGGGACTATCCTTCCCTGATTAAAATATATTTCCAGTCTATCAATTTCATTTTTTACCACTTCCTTTTCTAAATAACTCTAATTATTTCTTTTGATTTCATCACTAATAGAAGAAACGCTTCGTGAAAGATTAAAAGCAATTTTTCTTTGACTTACCCCTCGATTGAGCCATAAAGCAATTTTATCGCGTTCATTGGCATTTAATTTTTTATGTTTTTTCATAACCTGAATTTTACTTCAGGTGTTCGGATTCCAATGCGAACTCACTATCTTATAATTTGTGAGATAATAACTTATTAAGCAGAAATATGCATTTATATGCAAAATATAGAATCACAATCAATCGTTTGTTCTAATGAGAGTAAATCAATTTACCGAGGTTATATTGATAATCCCCAAAAACCACCTGAAATCATTCCCCCAATAACTGCGAAGGAAATTATTGACAATAGCCTAAATAATTCATTACCAAATTCTGATTTATCCGAATTTGATCAAAAAAGAGTAAAAGATATAATTGACACCTGTTTTGATAAATTAGATCAACATCAAATCCTTAAAGGACATGTCAGAGGAATAATCGAAGGTTTTATCCCTGTACTATTAAAAAAAAATGATTGTGTAAAATATTTGTTTGATCCAAACGCTTTTATAAAGGGTTTTGATCATGAAACAGACGATATAAGCGTAAATGATTTTATTTTTCAATCACTTACCAGAAAATGTAAGCCAAGCAACTTTAGTCGATTAGTATATAGATCAAAAAGAATGCCAGCCATCGATAGTAATAAAATTTTTCAAAACAGAAAAGATGGCATAACTCTTGCAAAAGAAGTAGATTTTGACGTATTAAGAGAAATGATTCACGATCAAAAAAATGCTGGAATTCCAATAGTATCATCAATGATTATGTTCTATGAAACGGGAGATAGTTCAGTACTTGAAACAGAAATTAAAAAATGGAATCACAGATATCCATACGATGACACATCACCCTTATTAGAAAGATATCTTTATGATAAAACTTTTTTTGAAGACAAAAAAAATACCTCATTACCAAAAATCAGAACTATCGATATTTTATATCGATTACAAGAAAATTTATCATTTATAGGTTTCGAAGCACCAATAACACCCAACGACAAACTAAATCAAACCTTAGAAAAAACAAGTGCCAATTTTAGTTATCCATCTATAGATAGTATTAAAACTTACGAAGAATCTTTGCAGATATTAAATGAAATATTAATATCTGCAATCAATAAAAAACAAATAGGAATAGATCCTAGTTATATTGCAACAGCAACTTGGCTAAGAGATAGGACTGGTCGAATTTTAGGGGAATTATCTTTCGAAGCAATTGAAAAATTATATACAGAAAACAGCCTCAAGGAGGTATTAAGATTAATGGAATTAATTGCAAGTTCAACTACATACGATCACAACAACTTTGAAAAATTTGCGTCAGAATACCAAAAAAAAGAATACTGTATGGATGCTTATGAGTTAATATTCAAAAGAACAAAAAAGCGAGTATCACATACTGATACTTATTTTAGAGAAAATGTATCTTGTCAATACAAATTCGGTGGTAATTTAACTATCACCGAGTTAGATACTGCCATTGAAAACACTGAAAAACAATTATTTGGATTACGTGACTTATCATTCCATAAACCCACAACTAGTAAAGGACGCGATCGCTATCATTTTGCTCTAGGAATGCGAGAATCATTATATTAATACCTATTTTCAAATATTTCTTGACTCTGCTCCACTAATAAAATATGAACCGTCTAAAAATCTGGACAAGTCATGTTTTTAATCAATGATTCAACTTCTATTTCAACTCTTTCCAAAGCTTAAAAAACATCGGCTTAATCTTTATCAACCAGCCAATATTTTGCTCTAAAATTTATAATTTTTTTATTATTTCTATCTGTTTATCTATAAATTTATAATCATATATATTTTTATACATAAATTAAAATTAATATGTAAAATATGGTAATGTTAACAATCCCAAAAATATCTTTAGTAATAGTTACATACAATTCTAACGAAACAATTTTTCATTTATTGACTTCCGTCAAAGCTATTAAATATCTTATAAAAGAAATTATTATAATTGATAATAACTCACTTTTTTTTGATAAAAATAAAATTAAAAAAAAGTATCCAAAAATTAAAATAATTCAAAATAAAAAAAACGTTGGTTTTGCAAAAGCAGTTAATCAGGGAATAAAAATAGCTAAATCAAACTATATCCTTTTACTAAATCCTGACACTTATATAATTGATAGTTCCATTGTCGACACTTTTAATATAATTTTAAAAGATAAAAAAATTGGAGCAATTGGTGGAAAAATACTAAACGAGCAAAAAAACAACTCCTTTACGGCTAACTCCAAACCAACTTTCTTAACCGGATTATTCGAATTTACAAACTTAAAAAAAATTTTTCCTAACAATAAATATTCAAACCATTTTTGGATTGAAAAAAATAAAAAAATAAAAAAACCAATTAGTGTAAGTTCACTTTGTGGGGCTTACTTAATTTTTAGAAAAAAAATAAATAATAAAATAAATTTTTTAAACGAAAAATATTTTCTCTATTTTGAAGATATTGATTTCGGAATTAAAATTAACAACCAAGGCTATAAAGTAATTTTTGACCCTAATTCTAAAGTAGTTCACATTGGAGGTTTTAGTTCTAAAAACAGATATAAAACTGATTTAAAACATTGGTATCATTCCAGGGAAATATTTTTTAAAGAACATCTTGGACTCTTTCCCAGTATAATACTTATATCAATTTTCAAAATAGAAAAAACTATTCTATACTTACGTAGTTTATATAAACATGAGCCAAATAAATAAACCCCATTTCTCCCTTCTACTTCTCACTCACAATGAATCTAAGAATTTAGAAAAAAACTTTAACTGGTTGTCCAGTTGTAAATCAATCAAAGAAATTATCATTGTCGACGATAATTCTAGTGATAACACAATTGAACTATGTCAAAAATTAGCTTCAAAAAACCGAAACATTCAAATCTTTAATCGAGAACTAAACAATGACTTTGCCTCACAAAGAAACTTTGGTGTCTCAAAGGCCAGTTATAACTGGATATTTTGGCTAGACGCCGACGAAAAACCAAGTAAAAAATTAATTCATTTTTTAAATCATTTCGATATTCATCAATATAAGAATTATTCCTTCAAAAGACAAGATATTTTTCTTAAACACAAGCTAAAATACGGTGAGACGGCATCTCTCAATTTTACTCGATTATTTAACAAAAAATATGGACACTTTAGCGGCCAAGTTCACGAAAATTGGGAAACTAACAAGACTATCAAAAACACTAAATATTTAATCTTTCATTACTCTCATTCAACCATAAAATCTTTTATTCAAAAAATAAATCTCTATTCCGATATTCGGGCTAACGAATTATTCAAACAAGGTAAAACCACTAATTTGTTAGAAATAATATTCTATCCAATCGGCAAATTTATCCAAAATTATTTTTTAAGATTAGGATTTTTAGACCAAACCCCAGGTATTATTATGGCCTTATGTATGAGCTTTCATGTATTTTTGAATAAAGCAAAATTATGGCACTTATCCAAACAACAAGTTTAATTTTTATATTTTTTGCATTTTTTATCGGTCAAATTTTTCGTCTTAATATTTTTGATATATCTTTTCCACTTATAGATATTGCCGTTATTTTATTATTTTTTTTAAACTTTTATCAGCACATTAAACAAAAAAACCTCAAATCTAACAACAAATATTTTTTGTATTTCTTATCTTTTGCCTGGATTTTTTTGTTTATAAACTTAGCTAAATACCAAATATCTTCACTTAAACCTTTTTTTTATCTGATTCGATTAACCTGCCTTCTATCTCTAATTATTTTCCCACTCGAAATTAAAAACAAATTAAAAAATATTTTTTTAATTTTTGTTTTTGCTAATGTTGTTTTTGGGTTAATTCAATATTTTTTTTGGCCTGACTTTACTTATTTTGATGTCAATAATTGGGATCCACATCTTTATCGGCTGATTAGCACTTATTTAGATCCCACATTTACCGCCCTAATTTATCTTTTTTTGATAATAAAACTATTTTTAAACAAAAATATACCTTATCGATGGCTATTACTAACTATTACTTATATTGCCATGACTCTAACTTATAGTCGATCTACTTATTTATCATTTTTAATCGCTTTTACCTTCATCGCAATTTATCGTAAAAAAATAAAAATATCTTTATTTAGTTTTTTAATTATTTTATTTACAGTTATAGTTTTACCTCGACAGCCAGGAGAGGGGACTAAACTAGAGCGGACTTCTTCTATTTTTGCCAAAATTGAAAATTATCAAGAAGGCATAAAGTTATTTGTTCAGTCTCCATTAATAGGCCATGGCTACAACAATTTATCATTTGTCAGAAACTCCGACCCCAATTCACATGCCTCATCAGGATTTGATAGTAGTCTTTTAACAATTTTAACTACTACTGGGTTAATCGGTTTTGTCTTTTTTATTCAAGGAATTAATACTTTCTTCCATCAATCAACTTTGTTAAAAAAAACCATGTTGATAAGTCTTTTAATTCACTCCTTGTTTGCCAATTCTCTTTTATACCCTTGGATACTTATATCTTTTTTTCTATTTTAAAGACTATAAGTAATCGAAATAGACTTCTTTGTCTCGTTACCTGCGACATCTCGGGCAATTACTTCTAAATCATTTTTACCAGTATTTAACTGCCATTTTTCTTTAAAACCCCCATCGTCATCAACCTTTACAATTCTGTTATTAATCAACACACTCGACCCCTTATCCGTTATTCCAACAATGTCAAAATCAGTATAATCAACATTTAAACTGGTTTCACTAGGATTTGTTAGGGTTAATGAAGGTGCCTGATTATCATAAACAATGTTTATTGTCTCAGAACCATCCCCACTTCCTGATTTCTCAGTACTTGCAATGGCACTAAAATAGTTATCTCCAAGGTCTAACACAATTTCATCAAATCCAAAATCACCATTTTCTGAGACCTCAGTAACACCAATTGAAATATCATTTTTATATAACTCAACTGTCACCTTAGATTCAGCAAAACCCTTTATTCTTACTTCAGCGCTATTGGTCGCTTCAAATTCTCTTAAAATTCTCGGTGCTAGCGGCGGCAAGACTTTTTCTTCAACTACGGTATCTTTTTTATTTTTCCCCTCACCTAAAAAAACTGAAAATTTAATCAATAGGGGTAAACCATAAAGCAACACCAACACTCCCGATATTATCGTTATTAATCCTAAAAAAACTGTTTTTTTAGTTATCTGATCGTTTGTTTTTCGAGTAAGTCTTGATCTTTTAAATTCCGCCATATTATATTAAAGTATAACAGTTTTTTTATTTTAGTATTTTTTTTTACGATTTAATATCTAAATTATCTTGTAAAAATCGAAAATCTACCATCGATTGTCTAGATTCAGAGCCGAAGGGGAGAGTCGAACTCCCGACCTCAGCTTTACGAAAGCTATGCTCTACCAACTGAGCTACTTCGGCATCAGAGCGGCTAGAGGGAATTGAACCCTCGACCTATCCTTGGGAAGGATACATTTTAC
>CAZCYK010000017.1:0-10753 GCA_964502975.1 uncultured Gammaproteobacteria bacterium
TAATCATAATATTTTTTTAATTTTTAAAATAGTGGACTTACCACTGTGGCAAAAATGTCTTGATATTGGATTCGTCAACGACAATTTTTTTGTATTTTCCCTCAAAGATTAACTTGGCTGTTTTTCGACATAAACCTTCAATATTTCTTTGAAGTGTACGGACTCCAGCATCAAAGCCTAACGGTCGAACAATTTGGCCCCACATGTTTGGTTCGATAATCAACTCGTCTGATTTGAGACCGGCAGCAGCAATCGCTTGAGGGAAAATATAATCTCGACCAATTGCAATTTTTTCTTCATCAGTATAAGAAGGCATTTGGATTACTTCAAGTCGGTCCATGACGGCAGTAGCAATACGTGAAGTGTTGTTACAGGTGGCACAAAAAATAGCCTGAGAAAGATCAACTGGATAATCAACATAATGATCAATAAAGCGATTGTTTTGTTCTGGATCTAATAATTCAACCAAAACACCCATGATGGTATTTAGGGCATTGTCGGCAACCCGGTCGATTTCATCCAATAAAATTACAGGATTTCGACTTTTGACAGTAGTTAGCCCTTTAATAATTTGGCCTGGTTCAGAATCAGGGTAGACTCGAGATTGACCTCGAAGATATAAAGGATCTCCAAGCCCACCAAAAGGTATTCGTATAAATTGACGACCTAAAACATTGGCAATGGATTTGGCCATAGTAGTTTTTCCGGTTCCCACAAGCCCGACGAACAATAAAATTGGTGCTCTCATAGACTTGTCTGGAGTACGATTTTTTTGAAGAGCCAGTACTGAAATATATTCTATAATTCTTTCTTTGACACTTTCGAGTCCGAAATGTTGCTCATCTAACTTTTCTTTGGCAAATTGGATATCCAAAATATCGGTTGTCTGAGTAAACCAAGGAATATCAATTATATTACTAATATATTTGGAAATAATTTGATAATTTTGCCAAAAAGTTTGTTCGTTTCTTGAATTTATTGTCAATTGAGCAAATAATTCTTCAAGATTTTTTACTAAATCATCGGGTAATTTTACCGATTCGATTTTTTTTCTTAGATTGTCGACAGCTTGACTCGTAGTCAAAACATTAGTATCCATATATAGAGTATAACTAAAACCAATTTAAAATACAGTCAAAGATTAGCGAGGACGCTTGCGAAAATCTGGGTTAAATTTGTTAAATTGAGGGCGACTTCCAAATTGAGGTCGGGACCCCGCCTGCGCTGACGCTCCGTCGGGCGAAGCAGGATGGGCGGCTTTAAATTCTGGAGAAGATAATTTTATTTGATGATTGTCGTTGAAACCAGAAATTTTGACTTTGAGTTTGTCCCCAATTTTTATAATAGTAGAAGGATCTGATAAAAATCCACCAGTCATTTCGGAAACATGAAGGAGGGCTTCTCGACCTGGTAAAAATTCGATAAAAGCACCAAAATTTTCAACTCGAGTAACAATTCCGTCGTATTCTTCACCAATTTGAACTTCCTTAATCATACATTCAATTTCGTAAGCACAATCTTCAATGGCTTTTTGATCCTGTGAAGAAATAGAAGCAGCTCCAAAATCATCAATATCAATTTGGACATTGAATTTTTCCATTAGAGCTTTGATGGTTTTACCACCACTACCAATGACTTCACCAATTTTATCTTCGGGAAGTTGGACTAGCTTTATCTTGGGAGCAAATTGAGAAAGCTCTGGTCTTGGAGCAGCCAAAACTGATTCCATTTTGTCTAAAATTTGAAGTCTAGCTTTGGTGGATGCTACAAAAGTTTCTTTAATCATTTGAAGGGTTAAACCTTCACATTTGATATCAAGTTGGATAGCGGTAATACCAGTTCTAGTTCCAGTAATTTTGAAATCCATATCACCAAAGTGATCTTCGATGCCAGCGATATCAGTCAATAAAACATATTTATCATCAGACTCGGCAATTAAACCAATAGAGATCCCAGCAACCTTGTCTGTAATAGGGACACCAGCGTCCATAAGAGACATGGTCGAACCACAAGTAGAAGCCATTGAAGAAGATCCATTTTGAGATAAAACTTCGGAAGTCAAAACAATAGTGTAAGGAAAATCAGCCTCACTGGGAATGACTGGAATTAAGGCTTTTTCGGCTAGAGCACCATGGCCAATTTCGCGGCGACCTGGTCGGCCAGTACGACCAACTTGGCCTGTAGAAAAAGGCATAGCTGAGTAATAATGAAGGTAATGTTTAGTGATTTCACCAGTAGAATCTTCTAAATATAGTTTGTCAGATAAAGGAGCAAGAGTAGTGACGGTAATGGCTTGGGTTAATCCCCTTTCAAAAAGAGCTGAACCATGAGTCACTGGTAGAACTCCAGCTTCAATGTTTAAATTCCTAACTTCATCAAGAGCACGTTTGTCATAACGAGTTTTGGCCAAAGTTTGCTGGCGAACATGGTTTTTAATAATCTCATCAACCGAAGCAATCAAATGATTTAACGAGACTTCTTCAGATTTGATTTTGTCTTGATAAATTTCTTTTACTTTTTCAACAATAGCCTCTTGACCAATCATATGAGCTCCATCAACACCTTTGTCAAAAAAGTCTTTGACATCGGATTTGATTTTGGACTCAACTTCTTTAATTAACTCCTCAGACGGACCAGCTGGTTTATAAGTAATTTTTTCTTTTCCAACCTCTTTAGCAAATTTGGCAATTTGGTCGTTGACTTTATCACCAGTATTTTTGGCTAACTCAATTGCCTCTAGCATTAAGTCGTTTTCGACAATGTTACTATCTGCTTCAATCATGTTGATACCTTTTGGACCAGTACAAACCAAAAGATCAAATTTTGATTTTTGCAATTCTTCTAAAGACGGGTTGATTACTAGTTGGTTGTTTACGTGTCCGATTCGAACAGCGGAAACTGGACCTTTAAAAGGTATGTCAGAGATGGCCAGTGCGGCTGAAGCAGCCATAAAGGCAGGGATAACAACATCATGGTTTTTGTCGTTACTCAAAACAGTAGTAATAATTTGAACTTCGTTTAAGAAACCGTTTGGAAACAAAGGTCTTAAGGAACGGTCGATAATACGGCCAAAAAGAACAGCAGTGTCCGAGGGACCACCATCGCGTTTAATCCATTTGCTACCTTTGATAATGCCACCGGCGTAAAGCTTGTCAACAAACTCAACAGAAAGTGGAAAATAATCTTTGGTTTCATCTAACTTGCCCATTAGGACAGTTGCTAAAACTATAGTATTGCCGTATTGAGCCACGACTGAGGCATTGGTTTGAGGAGCAAGTTTCCCGGTAGAAAGGGAAATGTGTTTTTCGCCCACCAAAATATCTTGGGTGTAATTTTTCATAAATTTTTTATATATTGATTATAGACTAACAAAGCCGTTATTTCTTGAGACCCAAACCTTTGATAATAGTAGCGTATCGGTCAGGATTATGAATAGAAAGGTATCTGAGTAAACGACGACGTTTGGCAATTTTGGTAAGAATACCTCGTTTGGCAGGAGAATCGTGTTTGTTTTCGGTCAAATGTCCTTGGAGCTTTTCAACTTCTTTTGAAAGGATAGCAATTTGGATTTCTGGAGAACCAGTATCCCCTTTAGCTTGAGAGAATTTAGTAATAATGTCTTGTTTTTCTTCTTTGGTTAATGCCATAGAATATTTAGCTATTTATCGGTTAAAAATTAATTGTTTTAGAATGGCTACTAAAACACCGACTTAATAGTTACGAGAATGATTATAACACACAAACTTCAAAAATCTTAGGCGCTAGGGACAGAATTGAGATTTGGTTGATTCAATTGAGTTGAGTGAACTGAATTGACCGGAGAGATTGACTTTAGTTTATCATTCCAATTAGTTGGATAACTGTGTATTTACCTATAATATTGTTTATTGTGTTTGTTTTTGGTATAATCAGGTAATTACAGTTGAAATTATTATTAGCTAATAATTCTCAAAAGTAACGAACTTTAAAAGAAAGGAGTCTGGTTTAACCGAACATTTTTGGAAATTAAAAAAGTTTCTAGAAATGTTCGGTTTAAAACTGAACAAGAAGGGGTTTTATTATGGGAAAATATTTGTTAGTTTTGGGAGATTCGCAATTCCTTGACTCTCAGTTACCACTTCAGCGGTTTTTGAATGACCGCGGACTAAATCTCAAATCCTACCGATCCTACGGTGAGTCTTTAATGCTTTTTAGCGAACCGATGACTAAGATTTGTGGAATTGTTCTATTCCCTATCTTCTCGGTCAAAATCGAAGAAAGCTTTGCGACCTCCAGGGGGCAGATTTATGATTCGGATCGGAAGAAGATTCGATCGATCTGCAGAAAGTCAAAAATCCCACTAATGGAGATTGATTCTTTCGATGGCAGCGACGCCGTCAAAAAAAGAATCAAGACCTGGCTGAGAACTCGCGTTTTCAAGGGATAAAACTCCTCAGTCAACAGACTCCAGCCCCATCAAAAGCCCTTATTGTGTGATCATCTGATCAAATAAACACGATAAGGGCTTTTTTAATGAACTTGAGATTTTTATTGGCTTGAAATGATTCTACTAGAAATATTCTTTTTGACCAGTCTTATGGTTTTATTTGTTTTTTACAATTAGGCGCTGGGGATGGAATTGGGATTTGGTTGATTCAATTGATCAGTTTGAGTTGGTTGAGATGGGCTAACTGGTTCAACTGGTTGAGTAGCCCGAAGACAAATTGCTCCAGCTTCAAAAGTTTCCGGAGAAACATTGATAGAGAAAGATTGAGTGGCAACTCGTAAACCAATCAAAAGATTTTTGGCAGAATCAGGATCTAATTCAAGACTCAAAAGAGGCAAAAGAAAGGTAAAAATTTCACAAAAAGGAGCATCTTGGTCGACCAAACTAGCTTTTGCCCAAGATTTTATGTTGTTGGAAGGTGAAAGTTGAACCCAATTACCGCTATTTACCATATTGGAATTGGCTCCTAAAAGGGTTTCTTCACCTAAAATAAAATTAACATCGGCAATCCCTGCTTGATGAGCAATGTTGATTTGGTTTTCAGCAACTTTGGGAGAACCTTGTTTGGTTTCAACCACAAGGTTTAATTTACCATTATCTTGATTGTAATTAACTTTTTCAATTTGATCTAAAGGATAGTCTAGAGTAATGACTAAATCGTTTTGATTGTAAGAATCAATTAACAAATCAAGTCCGCTAAGTTTTGAGTAATTAGCATCGGGTTTGGTAGGGCAAAAAACTTTGGTCTCAATATTTTTTTTCTTGAGAGTTAAAGCCAAAGCAAGAGCAGCCGAAATCTGATCAATTCCAAGTTGAGGAACAACCACTAAAGCGGTCTTAGCATTTACTAATAGTTCATTGATTTTAGTAACATTATAGTTTTTCATACAAGAAAACCTGCTTATTTTTAATTCTTATAAAACTAATAAACAGCCTAAAATATGACTATTTATTTGTGTTATAGGCTATTATAACATCATTTACTTTAAAGTCAATGTAAGGCTTAAAAGTCATACCACAATCGGTTCCAGACTTAATTTTTTCAATTATATTTTTGGCTTGGTGAATACTGTCGACTTTGGTATCTTTGATAATCTTATTGTCGCGTTTTAAATGGATCAAATCCCCTTTACTAATTTCTCCTTTAGTACATTGGACTCCGGCAATTCTAACTTTATCAATTTTAAATTCGGCTTTGACAAACCCTTCGCCTAAAATAGTTTCGTCGATGGTGGGTTCAAGCATTTTTAAGACTTGGGCTTGGATATTGTCGATTATCTCGTAAATAATCTTAGATTCAAAGATTTTGGCTTGATTGGTTTGGGCCAGTTTTAAAATTTGTTTGGGAGTATTAACATTGAAGCTAAAAATTTGAGCTTTGAGTGTATCTGCCATAAATACATCAGTGTCGGAGATAGCACCAACACCCTCAGAAACAATATAAACATCATCGGTAAAACTACGCTTTAGAGCCTGAAGAGTTCCCTCAACATCGGCCTTAAGGATAATTTTTAATTTTGGATTTTCCTCATCAAATTCATATTTTGGTTTACATACAGTGGCTACAGGCTCATGTTTTTCTTTGGTTACCAAACTGCCAACACAAGGGACCATTTCAAAACCGAGGACTTCAACAGGTTTACTTGGACCAGCAGACTTAATGTTTTGGCCTTTGTCGTCGATAAGGGCTTTTACTTTACATAAAACATCGTCGGCATAAACAATATCTCCCGAGTTGATAGTCCCTTTTTGAACAATAAGCGAGGCTACTGGCCCCCGTGACTTGTCTAGTCTTGATTCAATAATAAAAGCTTCAAGTGAAGCTTGGGGTTCGCTTTTTAACTCCATGATTTCAGCATTAAGTTTAATTAGCTCGATTAGTTTGTCGATTCCTAAGCCAGTTTTGGCCGAGACTGGGACAATGGCAATTTGGCCACCGTATTCTTCTGGAGTAAAACCGATTTCAACCAGTTGACCTTTGATTTTGTCAGGAGAAGCGCCTTCTAAGTCCATTTTGTTCATGGCTACAATAAAGGGAATATTGGTATTTTTGATATATTGAATACATTCTTTAGTCTGAGGCATAATCCCTTCGGTAGCAGCGATAACCAAAACAATAATATCGGTTATCTGAGCACCCCGAGATCGCATATCGCAAAAAGCTGCATGACCAGGAGTGTCAACAAAGGTTATATCTTGTACTTGATAAGCACCGATATGTTGAGTAATTCCGCCACTTTCCTTTTTGACGACATCAGTTGAACGAATTCTATCTAAAAGACTGGTTTTGCCATGATCAATATGACCCATGACAGTGACGATTGGCGGCCTAAAATTTGTTTTTATTTCTTCTTGAGTCATAATAATTTTAAAACCCTAACAATCTCTCTTTAATAAAAGGGGGATTTTTAACTTTGGGTAATTTTTATCTCCAAGTCTACCAATTGCCCAGCAAGTCGGACATTTTCTCCACCACCACCAATAGCTAAGGCTAATTGGCTTTCTGGTACAGAAACAGTAACAACTTGATTATCTATTGATACCACTTTGACATCTTGAGCTGGTGAAAGAGCTTGAATAATAAATTGGTTAATGTTTTTTGAAAAAGCAATGACATCAACTTTTTCAGAAGTTGGAAGTTCGTTTAAGATTGATTGGATTCGAGACCCTTTTTGACCAATGCAAGAACCAACTGGATCGACCCCAGCCTGATTGGAAGAGACAGCAACTTTGGTGCGTTCACCAGAAGCACGAGCAATTTTTTCAATAGTTACAGTTTTGTTAGCAACTTCAGGAACCTCACGCATGAAAAGTTGTTTTATAAATTCAGGGTCGCGCCTGGATAAAATGATTTCGCTTTTTTCCATATCATCTTTGATAATCGCCTTTAACAGAAACCATTTTCGGGTTCCTAGTTGGATTACCTCATTTTTTATTTGCTCATCTTTGGGGCAAATTGCTTCAGTTTTACCAACACCGACAATTATTTTATAAGGATCATTTCGAATAACGATACCTGGCACCAAATTTCCAATTTTCTTTTGGAATTCAATTATCACTGTTTCTTTTTCCGCTTCATGAATTTTTTGATCGATAACTTGCTTGGCTGTTTGGGCGGCAATCCGGCCAAAACCTGGAGGAGTGACGTCTTTTTTGTCATCGCCATCAAGTTGATACACCTTAAACGACCCACTTTCTGGGGATAATTCAACACTAAATTGAGCATCTTCTGGAACTTCAATGTCGTGTTCTTTTTGATCTCGTTTGTAGGCAGAAATTAGACCAAACTCGATTGAGTCCAATATAGATTGGACATCAATATTTCTTTCACCGGCAATTTGAGCTACAGCAGCAGCAAATTCTGTTTTTGGTAGTTTTTTTAAATCCATATTTTTTCCTTTTTTTTGACAGTAGTATTAAAAAAGGGGCTGTTCCAGCCCCAAAGTTTTTGTACACTGCAAAATTAATATGAGTAGATTATACCAGAAAATTTACAAATCGAGCTGTTTTATCAATTCTTTTTGACGGGAATTTAAACGAGTGGGGATTTCGACCATCAGCCGGATATAAAAATCACCAATTCCGTAACCGTTGACATCTCGAATTCCTTTACCTCGAAGACGAATGAGAGTATTTGGTTGAGTGCCTGGTTTAACTTTTACTTTTAGTGGACTGGTTAGAGTTGGAACTTCAAGGACAGTACCCAATACTGCTTGAGAAAAACTTAGCGTGACTGTAATAAAGGCATCGTTGCCTTCGCGTTTGAAAACCTTATCGGGTTGAACATCAATATAAAGCAGAAAATCTTGAAAACGAATTTTTTGACCGTCATCAACACCGGCGGGAATTTTTATTTTTTTCTTTTTACCATCAATTATAAATTCTTTTTCAACCCCGTTGGCCGCTTCTAAAAAGGAAATGCTAATTTTGTAAGTTTCAAGTCTTTTTTGTTGTCTGGTTTGACCACCAAATGGACCCCCTCCGCCAAAGGCGGACCCTTGGAAAAATTGTTCAAAAATATCAAAAGGATTGGAAAATCCGCCAAAATCAAAATCAGACCCACCAAAAGGATTGCCCCCGCTTTGGGTGTAAGTAAAATTGAAAGGCCCGTTTTGTTGAGTATAAGTGCGGCCACCAAAAGGTCCAGAGTTTGGATCGAAAGCAGCATGCCCATATTGGTCATAAGCTGTCTTTTTTTGATCATTGCTCAAAACCTCATAAGCCTCATTGATCTCTTTGAATTTTTCTTCAGCATCGGCAGCTTTGTTGCGATCGGGGTGAAATTTTAGGGCCGATTTACGATAGGCACTTTTTATTTCTTCTTTTGATGCATTTTTGGAAACGCCCAATATTTCGTAAAAATCTTTTTTCATTTTATTCGATTTGTGGGCGGGTATAAAAACCCGCCCTTACAAATTAGATTTTATTGTACCACCTCGCCTTCTTCAGCTTCTTTTTTATCGTCAGTCTTGTCGTCGGCCTTGGGTTCTTCAGGGTTTGTTTGACCTTGAGGTTCTTCCCCTGGTTGACCAGGAGCTCCTGGTTGCTGTTGCTGATAAATAGCAGCTCCAACGGTTTGAAGAATTTGTCCCAAATCTTCTGAGGCTTTGTTGAGATCGTCAATTTTAGCGTCTGATTTGGCTAAAACTTCTTTGGCTTCTTTTAATTTTTCTTCAATCTTGGTCTTATCTTCAGATTTGATTTTGTCAGCAAAATCTTTAAGGGTTTTTTCGCCTGAAAAAATAGTACCATCGAGCTTATTTTTGCTTTCGGCCAAAAGTCGCTTGTCCTCATCCTCTTGAGCATGGGCTTCGGCGTCTTTTTTCATTTGTTCAATCTCGTCTTCTTTTAAGTTGGTAGCATTTTGAATGGTGATTTTTTGCTCTTTACCAGTACCTTTGTCTTTGGCAGAGACAGACAAAATTCCATTGCTATCAATATCAAAAGTGACTTCGATTTGGGGCATACCCCGAGGTGATGGTGGAATACCGTCAAGGATAAATCGACCCAAGGATTTATTGTCGATAGCCATAGGTCTCTCACCTTGAAGAACGTTTATCTCGACTTGAGGTTGATTGTCTGAATAGGTGGTAAAAATCTGTGATTTCTTGGTAGGTACAGCAGTGTTTCTATCGATTAAGGAAGTGCGAACACCACCAGCTGTTTCAATACCAAAGGTAAGAGGAGTAACGTCAAGTAAAACGATATCTTTGACTTCTCCAGTCAGAACAGCTCCTTGAACAGCAGCTCCAATAGCCACAACCTCGTCGGGATTAACATTGTTGTTTAATTCTTTACCAAAAAAGTTTTTGACAGTTTCTTGAACCTTTGGCATCCTGGTCATTCCTCCAACCATAATGACTTCTTTGATATCAGATTTAGTTACTTTGGCATCCTTTAGGGCTTTTTCGATTGGGCCAATAGTTTTTTGAATTAAATCGTCAACCAACTTTTCTAGGTCGGATCGGGTCATTTTTTTGGTTAAATGGAGAGGATTACCGTCTTTTTGAGTAATAAAAGGTAAATTAATTTCTGAGTCAGCTGCAGATGATAATTCAATTTTGACTTTTTCGGCGGCTTCTCGAACTCGCTGTAGTGCTTGAGAGTCTTTACCTAAGTCAACACCATTTTGTTTTTGAAAATCATCGATAATCCAATTTATGATTTTTTGATCAAAATCATCTCCTCCAAGGAAGGTGTCGCCATTGGTAGCTTTAACCTCAAAAACTCCATCGCCTATATCAAGGATTGAAATATCAAAAGTACCACCACCTAAATCATAGACAGCAATAAGTTCATTTTTCTTTTTGTCCATACCATAGGCCAGAGCAGCGGCAGTTGGTTCGTTGACAATTCGTTGGACATTTAGGCCAGCAATCTCGCCTGCTTGCTTGGTGGCTTGTCGTTGAGAGTCATCAAAGTAAGCTGGGACAGTAATAACGGCATCGGTAACTTTTTCGCCAAGGTATTTTTCAGCATCGGCCTTACATTTTTGCAAAATCATGGCAGAAATTTCTTGTGGAGTATAAACCTTCCCTCCAACTTCGACAGCAGCCATTTTGTCTTTACCAGCGACAATTTTATATGGTGCCACTGATTGAGTTTTCTTAACCTCAGGGTCATCAATTCGGCGACCCATTAGCCGTTTAACACTATAAATAGTGTTTTGAGAATTGAGAACCATTTGGCGTTTAGCCAAATCGCCAACCAATTTTTTAACTGGTTCAACAATAGAAGGTATTGTATTGCGACCTTCGGCGCTAATAA
>CAZCYK010000018.1:0-10536 GCA_964502975.1 uncultured Gammaproteobacteria bacterium
AAAAAAAGGTAAAGATTTAATAATTTATACTCCTCCAATATATTTATCTTGGTACTTTTTGTTGGTCTTTTTGGTTTACTATGACAGAAATTTTTTAAATCTTAATTATGATATGGTGATTAACAATGTTTTTAGAAAATACGCTATTTGGCAGTGGCTGGAGGTATCGGAATTATATTTAGCGATAGCTTTCTTTATTTACACTCTGTCGACACATAGAAATGTAAGTAGCAGGGGGAAAGATAAGATTAAAAATAGAAAGAGTTGATATAATCGCTTATGTCAATAAAAAAAATTTTCCAAATTGCAATTGTTACTTTGGTAATCGTAATGGTTGTTGGTTTTTTATTTTTGAAAAAAGAAGATAAGACATCAGCTTTGGACCAATCGGTTTACGAAAAAACCTTATCTGTTTCAAAAGAATATACCCTGCTTCGATACCGAACGGAAAATGTTTTGGAAAAGGCTAAGGAATATGGAGATTATGATAAATGGAATGAGGAAATGGGGGCCGTTATTGAGGGATGGAAAGCACTGGAAGGCAAGGTAACGGAACTCGAAAAAGAAGCTGACAAAATGGCCAGTGAAAAAACAGCATTTAATATAGTAAAAGATGTTTCTGCCTATACTACGGTTGAAATTCAAAAAGTAATTGAGAGCGCTCCGGCGGGAAAAACGGTCAGAACCCTGGCTAAACACCTGGGAGTTGATGTCAAATTGGCTCATTTGATTTTAAATCAAACTCAAGATCAAATGACTCGAGAGGCTTATGGAGAGGAAGGAGATGTCTTTGAAACCTGTGAACAAAATTCAATGAGAATAAAAAACGGAGCCAAGGTGACGGTCTTTGTGGGAGGAGTGGTGCTGACCGGAGGCGCTACTGGGGTTTTGGCAACGACGGCGACAGTGGTGGGCGGAGCGGATTTGGTTTTGGAGGTGGCGGATGATGAAGCCAGAATTGCCCTGGGAGATAAAAATAAGGTATCGGAAATGGTAAATAAGGCGAGAGCAGTGACTGAACCAGCAGCCAGTATTTTGACAATTGCCAATTTGCCGGGAAATGTGTCAAAGGCGATGGAAAAAGTCAGTGCTGGCTATTTTGCTGCCGATCAAATCAGATCAGCCGTTCAAGATGAAAAAATATTGGGAATCAGTATTAAAACTGATGAAAAGGGCGAAACTAAGGCTAGTGTGACCGGGCTGAGCGAAGAAGAACTGCCTCAGTGGATGAAAGAAAATAATATCGTTAAAAGCGGAGAAAAAGTTGAGGAAATAATGAAACAAATTGAAGAAGAAATCAAGCAAGAAGAAAAGCCAACAGAAGTACCCAAAGAAGAAACCAAAGAAGAAGCTCCAAAAACTAATAATGACAATAATTCTGCTCAGGTTTATAAAATAGTTAATGTCAGTGGGCAGTCTTATATGATGGATGTCTGTCATAACCCAACTTGCTGGGATGATCTGGCGGCTAACGAGGCAGAAGATAGAGATGTGGGCGGCATTTATACAATGGGAAAAGTTTATGGTCCGGGAGATAGTTTTAAGCATGGTTTTAGACCATCAGATAATATAAAAACTAGCGAAAGGGTGGAGATGTTTGATGATGGCTATAAAATAACTGCTTATTTTGCCATAGCCCCTTTTGAAGGACCAAAAAATAAAACTATTGAATATGGAACTTGGCAAAACCACTCGGTAGAAATAAATGCAAAATATGGTGACGAACCAGTCATCGAATGGGATGGAAGTAGTTTAAAACAAGCTCAGTAGAAGGATTGAATAATTTGACTAATTTGTTTTTATTTCCACCTTATTCTCGGGTAAATATTCAAACGGTATTAATGATTTTTTTGCCATCTTTAATATGGCCAGATCTCGATTTTTGATATATTTATCATCGTATCTATCTGATTTGTTGCTTTTAACAAGCTTAATGGCTTCTTTTATTCCATCCACCCAGTGAAGGGTAAACTTTTCCTTTTGCTCAGCCTCATCCAGCTTTATCACTCCTACTTTGGTTACCCTTGCAAAATAACAATGAGAAATTTGAAACATTTTCCATTCATCTCTTTTTTCAATATAAATTCCAAGATTAGAAATTTTTTCCGCCTCACAACCAGTTTCTTCTTTTATTTCTCTAATAAAAGCAAAATCGAGACTTTCTCCCTCCTCAACACCGCCGCCAGGTAATTTATAAACATTGTATTCACCAATATGCATGAGGGCGATCTGTTTACGTTCATTTTGTAATACTGCCCTTACCGCCTGACGAACATGCCAATCTGTATAATTAGACAATTTTTTATTTGTAATTTTTTTATCGTTAATGTAATTAATCAAGTTCATGTTTGATACTTTAGCTAGTAAAAATTCTCATGTACACATCTGGGGATGTCCATAAGTCACCACTATATTTTCTCATATTTTCCCAATTAACTTCTACCCCCTTATTTTTGGCAACCTCTACTATTATTTCTTCTAACCTTTTATTGGCTTTTTCTTTTCCATATAATCTTAAAAATGAGAGTCGTGGATTGAACTGCTCTTGATGATCAAAAATATAATGAATACCTTTTAGAATTCCCATCGGAGATCTTTCTATTAATACTCCAGTTTTATCATTGATTAATTTTTCAAGACCACCGTTTGTTTGGGTAACTAACATTGGCACGTCACAACAAAGCATTTCTGTACAAACTCGATTAACAGCTTCGGTTGTTTCCGACAGAAATATACTTGACTTTGCCTGTCTAAAAAATTTATCTCTCATTTCTTCTTTCGATAAATTCCCAATAACAACAGTTCCGTCAGTATTGTAATGATTTACTGTCCCAATTTCAAAACCGGCATCAAAAATTTCGACATTTGGAGTGCTCTGTGCAGTCTCAATAATTTTATTCCTATAGGCCATACTTTGAACAATTTTTCTTTCTGATACGACTGGCCAACCGTAAATTGCAATTTTTAAGTTTGGGTCTAGTTTTGCTGTTTCTAAAAGTAAATCAGTGTTTTTGGTTGGATACCACTTTGCGGGATAAACAATATCCCAACGTTTCTCAATTTTTGAATCTGGAAAAAATATTTCTGAATCGACATAATGACCATCACCGAGTTCGGTAGAAAAGGGAACATTCTTGGCTGAACTGTTTAAATATTCTTCTACTCCAGACTCGTTTGTAAAAAAATTAAAATCAACCCCTGAACAATCCAAGGGAATGGCGTCTGATTGGGTTGTGCTAATAATTAACCACTTAGACCTCAAACCATTTGATTGAGTCTCTAAATAATGCACAAGATCTTGAGCAATATAATCACCTACGATCATTACTCCAACTAAATTGTCTTTTGGTGTGCTTAGTGGAAAAATTGGGAGCGACGATTTATTTTCTAAATTTGTTGTAAAACGTGAAAATTCAGGTCTTGATCTGATGTCAGCTACGATTTCTTTTTTCATAATAGCTATATGGGTTGTTTAACTTTTTCTATAATTGTTCCTGATAAGGAATATTTTTTAGCAATTGAATCAGCGTAAGAGATTATTTCTTTGTGAAATCTAAATAGTTCCGGAGAGATGTCTGCTTGAATCAACCTAGTGTCGTTATTACTAATAGAAACTGTCTGTTCATCTATCGATGCGATTAAGATACTGCCTACCTCACCTATTGTAAGCTCATCGGTTTTGACCACCTTAGCACCCATCTCCTGGCAAGAAATTTTCTCGAGAATCTCATCCACTTTTGTAACAAAATCCGGGTTAGAAAAAACTAATTTGTCGGTGAGTGATACCGCCCCACCCTCAGTCTGTCTCATTTTTAACCTAGCCTGTTTTATTGGAATTGAGGCCGATAAAAGAAAAGAGTGTTCAAAAATAGGGCTAAACTTAAGTAATTCTTTGAACACATCTCCAAACTTATCGCCAGAAACATGGCACCAGGCGGCAGATCTTGTGGCTGTAAATGATAACTGAAGTTGTCGCTTCTTTGTATCGATGGGAAAATGTTGGATATCCCAAATAATTGATCTTGCTAAATATGCCGGAAAGAGGGGGCTGTCTGGAGGGATTTCACCCGTTTTATCCGCATCCCAAGGATTATTTGGATGTAGAGAAAGTTTTTGTATATTTGTAACTCCATACTCGCCGGCAATAAACTTACCAACAGTATCTTTTCCGGTAAAATCCGTACCTTCAATATAAATAGTGCCTAATTCAGGATTTTTCATATTTTGAGATTGGTTTTATCCATTAGAGCCCGCGAATAATTCATGATTTTTGAAAATTCTCTTTCTTCGCGGGATAAAATGTTTAATTTGGACTTTTTACTTTTGTTCAAAAAAGTATTAAAGATGTCCGATATAAACGGCGGACGAACTAAACCAATAAAGTCAATAATATTTTTTGCTGACTGTTCTAAATTCTTAGGTGTATTTTGTGAATCGAGAATTAAAACATGGTTATTTTTATAATGAAATCTGATTAGACTTTGATATTTATTATCAAGAAATTTATAATTTTCCCATTTTGAAAAAACAGTATTTTTTGTACCCCTTACCAAACGATTTTCAAAAGTCGTGCGATCTATTGGACGAAGATATATTAGTCCACCAGGAATAAATATATTTCCGGCGTCAACCTGGGCTTGAAAAGCGTCAAGCGCATGTCGATAATAAGAATTAATAAAAGTTGAATCTATTGGGTGATCATAAGCAAGCAGTGAGTAAAAAAACAAAGAAGAAACGGGGGTCGTTCTGTCCATAACCACAGGTAGGCCAGTTTTTATGTATGAAGTGATTGCGTCACGGCACCTTCGCTTTTCAAGCTCAATAAAAAAATATGTACTTGCCTTTGCCTCATTGAGAGTCTTAAATGGTGCATTTGGAAAATTTTTATCGCCCCCAACGTACTCACTGGCTTCTGGAATTGTTGTAACTTTATCGGTATATTTAGTTTTCAGATAATTTAGAACTGTAGTTTTTCCCGCAAAAGCGGCTCCTTCGAGTGCAAATATTGGTATATTTTTCATGTTAATTTTAATTCATCCATTGACCGCCATTAACATCTATTGTCTGGCCAGTTATATAACTAGCATCTTCAGAAAGCAAAAAAAGGATCACCTTGGCTACTTCTTGGGGTTTTCCAAGACGCCCAAGGGGAATGCCCTCGGCGATATCCTCCCTTAGTTTTTTTGACCATGATTTACTCATACCGGTAGGATAAATCGCACCTGGCGCAACACAGTTTACTCTTATTTTTTTTGAGGCAAGCTCAATGGCGAACGTTTTTGTCAAATTTATTACCCCAGCTTTTGCGACTGCATAACCCTGTGAAAACGAACTAGTTCCCGTTCTGCCCCTAACTGAAGAGATATTTACAATCGCTCCTCCATTTTTTAAAAGACCATAACCGAAATGCATAGAAGAGAGATAAACACTTTTTAGATTGACTTCGATGAGTTTTAGAAAAGCATCGGCATCAACAATTCCAGGTTTTTGTAAAATTGAAACTCCGGCGGCGTTTACCAGATAATTTATTTTCCCAAATTTATCTTTAATTTTATTACAAATGTGTTTCATTGAGATTGGGTCTGATACGTCCCCGACGATTGTATGAACCATTGTGCTACCAGTTTTAAAATTCTTTTTAGCAATTTTTAGCTTTTTAGCATCCCGACTTACTATGATTACTTTTGCTCCATATTTGTTAAAAAAAATGGCAGTGGCAAGACCAATCCCACTACTTCCTCCTAGAATGACAATCTTCTTGCCCGTAAAACGATTTTTCATTTTATTTTGTTTTAAGATATAAAATTGATAATCTCCCCTTAGTTTTCATTTTAAGTAAGATATTAAATAGTTGGTTTTTTGATACTTTTTCGTAATCAATTGTAATGTTCGGAATATCGCCAACGTTATAAATGTTTCCTATCTTTTTCTGGCCGCCAGTAGATTTTGCGCTGTTATTATCAATAACCACAATGCCAAAATTTAGCCCTCTTTCTCTTGCTTCGATTAAAGTTTGCTGCCCAGAAAAGGTAAAAGAAGTGTCCCCAACAATACAAAATGGATAAACACAGCCATTCTCTGCAAGCCCGGCTGCGATACCTATACTTGATCCCATTGCCAAACAAACCTGAATCCCTTTAGTAGATTCATCTGTAAACGATCCTTCATCTCCAACAACAAATGAAGGTTTAATTTCTTTTAGAGTCTTAAAGAATTTTTCCAAATTGTTCCAGATAATCCAATCTTTCGATCGATCGGGTCTATCATTTATGATTGAAATCAGCTTGCATGAGAAGTCGACAAGTGGGGTTATTTGACGAAATACATAATTGCTTCCCTGTTCAAGAACAGTGATTTCTGACTTTCCTTGGGCAAATTTTTTGATTGTTTTCTGAGGAATCGGATAAGTAAAAAGGTGAAGAACGTCATGGGTGTTTTTGGAAAACTTGTTTAATTCATAATCACAACAACCAATTGCAATGACGCCTTTGTTTTTTGTAAATTCTACCGTGCATGGATTTAACTTCTCAACAAATAAGTCGATTTCAGTCAACTTTACCCTCAAGTGGTCGTCTCTGTTTTTCCAGTATGAAATATATTTATCTCTTCTTTTTTCAAGAGGAATTAGGGTATTTTTTTTTGATTTTGTTTCGTACTTTCCGGTTAAATGAAAGAATTTATTTGTGAGACGGATAACAATTGGCACATCTAATTTTTCTGACCAATCAAAAGCCTGATAACCAAATTCATAAGCTTGTTGAATAGTGGCAGGTTCAAGCCATAGGCCTCCAAATATATCCCTGTATGGTCGTGAGTCTTGACTTTCTGGAGATGATTCTGCCTCAATGTCGTCAGTTAAGACAACAACCATTCCGGCATTTACTCCATTTATGATACTGTGTAAAAAATTATCGGCGGCAACGTTTAAACCAACTCCCTTGAAACTGATTACGCTTCTTTTTCCTGACATACTGGCTCCGTAAGCTAATTCAAAGGCGATTCGTTCGTTGGTCGAGATTTGTTTCCCCCCCAGCTTGGCAAAAATGTGGTGACTGTTGAATCCAGGAAAATTGGTGACATAAGAACAACCCCCATCCTTGAGTCCCCTGACCAAAACATTTATTGAGCTGTCAATTTTATTCACCATCATTAATTTTAAATTTGATTAATGGATTCTGGTTATTTTTGTAATTAATATGAGACTTGTAGATTGAACTCATTATCTGAACGGGGACATGATAACTAGTAATACTTGAGGTTGAATTTTCTTTTTTTATTTCTCCGTTAATTGAAGAAATAAATTCAAGAATTACCTGGTCTTTGGCAGTCTCATGATAAAGTCTTGAACTATCTATATTATCCTTGGCCACAAGTTCACTTAATTTGATTACTTTAAGAGCTTTCTGATTACCACCAAACATTTTTTCATTTCTAAAAACGTAGATATCAAAATGATTGTTTCCACCAAGTTCGTAATCTTTTAAATCATTATTGTCTTGTTTATCATTTGACTGATAATTGTGAATTTGAATACACTGAAATGGGCCCTGTTGGATGTGGTAAAACTGATGTTTAATTCTACCGTTGCCCTTATAGAGATCTTTGGCAGGCTCTACCCAAGACCGCCTTGAAAAACTATTGTGGAGTAAATTAATTGAAATATTACAGACATTATGGCCTTGATTAAGTAGCTTGATAATAGAAAAGGCATCGTTTTCTCCATATCCTTGATAAATAAGGTCAAAATCCTTATCCGGTCGTCGAAACCTCTTATGATAATCATCACCAAAATATTTTTCATAATCAGATTGGTTAATTTGCCTTTGTGTTCCGTCAGGGGTAACAAAAGAAGTAAATACTTCAGCAGTATCAATTTTTTTGCCTTTAACCTGCCCAGCTTTATAAAATTGCCAGATAATGTCAAACAAATGGAAGCCACTGTGAGAACATTTTCCATATCCTTCGTTGTATGGATGACATTTCTGCTCAACAATCTCGTCTGGAAATATCCAGACACCGTCAGAATGCATTGCCTGTATCGAAGTAACGGGAACATTAAATTTATTTGACACTTCTCTTATGAGAGAGAAAACTTTTTTAAAACCAATTTCGTATCTTCGTTGGGTATTGATCAAAAAAAAGGTGTCTTTCGTTTTTTGAAGCTTCAAATACTGGTTTCGAAGCTCAAGATAATCTTTTTCGATTTTATTGGCTTGGGTAAGACTTGAAACAACGCCACTCCTAGTTGAAATTGGTTTATCCATTAAAATATGTAAACCTTTAGTAAGAGCCCACCTGGCATACATTTTGTGGGCGATAGGGTCGGTTGATATGATAATGGCCGAAATATTGTTTTCCTTGACAATATTGTCTAAAAAGTTTGAAACATTTTTTGGCAATTTTTCTTTGACTTTAAATGGCTTGAGAAAAACTGTTTCTATTTCAATTCCCTTTTCGGCCAAATATGAACCAACGAATTCTTTATTGGGATATAAATCAATCCCAAAGATGGAGATACCGAAACGATTTTTTAATTTATGCAAAGCTGGAATATATATTCTCCTTGCGTGGTTTCCTAAACCCACAATCATTATGTTTAACTTATTTGTATTCTTCATGTAGTTATTGATCAAAGGAATAATAAATTTTTTTGAATAGAGCATTAAATTTGACAACTTCTGTCTTGACTGGTTTTCCCAGAATGGCTCTATGAAATAAATCAGCAATGATACTCATGTCTTTCTCTTTCATCCCTCTTCTGGTAATTTCCTGTGTCCCAATCCTGGCAAAAGACCGGCCACCAAGAATTTGCATAAAATTAGTTGAAATGTTGTTATTAACTAGTCTGTGATAAAGCTTGATTCGATCGCCTAGCTTGTCGACAAAAACATGGACCTGTTCATTGTTTGAATATTTACCATTACTTGATATTCTTACTTCATATCCAAGTTCGACAAATGCCTTAGCCAAAGCCATAGAATTATTTATTATTTGTATCGCATATTTTTTGCCAAATTTATAGTATTCCAAAATTGAGATCGCCAAAGCAATAAGTTCTGAGGTATGAACTGAAGAAGTAAAAGTAGTTTTGATTAGCCAGTCAGCCTTTTCTCCAAGGGTTTTATCTTTAAACAAAATCATTCCTCTCTGGGGTCCGGCAAAAGTTTTGTGGGTATTGCCACAAATAACATCTGTCCCTTCCTGGAACGGAGACGGAAATTGTCCTCCCAATATAAGGCCCATAGAATGGCTTGCGTCGAAAATAATTAATGCGTTTTTTCCAAGAGCTTGACGAATCTTTTGTACGTTTAATGAGTTTAAGTGAACAGAAATATCAATGTATAGTGCTTTAGCTCGTGTTTGTTTGAATATCTTAGCCGTTTCAGTAACGTTGAATTGAAGTTTCTTTTGGTCAAATTTAGCAAAAGCATGTTTCCTTCCAAGGCTTTCGATTATTCCCTTGGTCGCACCATGACCTCCATCCTCGAACGCAATCGACATAATCAGATCTCCGGGTTTGGTTGTAGATAATATTGCACACATCATTGCATGCAATCCTGAAAAACAACTCAAGTTGACAATGGCAGCACCAGTCATTTCTTTCAGTGCTAATTCTGCGCGGTCGACAAGCTGCTCAACGGCAGACATACCAACAAAAGTATACGAACCAAAATCAATGACACCCTCTTTCCCAGCCCCAAAATAATATCTTTCGGATAATTTTGAAGCCAAAAAATTATTCGCCGTGCGAGAAAGTTGATTCTCGTTTGCGGTTAAATGCAATAAATTAGCATTTAACTTTTCTTGTTTTTTCACTCCACTTAGAAGTGTTTTAGCCTCAATTAATGCCATATACTCATAGATGAGTAATTTGTGCTATATTATCCTCTATCCTGTAAAATGTCAATAGATTCAAAAAACATGAAGTACTATTTCACTGGCTCTACCAAAAATCTAAACGAGGATTCTCCTCTGTACAAGATAATTTTTGAACAACTAGACTTATTAGGATATATGGCTCTAAATTATGTTCATCTAATTAAAAACGACCCAACTAGGGTTAAGTATGAAAATATATTAGTTAATAATGAACTAAGCGTTTACCAACTTCAAACATCCTTGATCGATCAATCAGATGTTTTGATTGCTGAGGTTAGCAGGGAATCAATCACCGTAGGTTATCAGATTGATTATGCGCTGAGAAAAAAAATTCCTGTTCTTGTATTGGTCAATAAAAATTGTACAAACACCCTGCCTGTTATGCTTACAAGTAACCACTACGGGTTACTGACTGTCGAGAAATACAGCTCCAGTGAAGATGTTAGACAGATTTTGAAAAACTTCACAAATTCGGTTGTCCCAGATAAGATCAAGTTTAATTTTTTTATTAATATTCAAATTCATAACTATATTTCAAAAAGGGCGAACAAAGAGAATAAAACTAAATCAGAAATTATAAGAGAAATAATTACAAAAGAAATAAAACAGAATCCAGTTTAGGGAAAATATATTTTCTTTACCTGTTTGTAGGTAAAA
>CAZCYK010000019.1:0-10441 GCA_964502975.1 uncultured Gammaproteobacteria bacterium
CAAAATGCTCTTGTACCCGTTGGTGACTCCGGAGGGAGTCGAACCCTCGATTCCTTGGATGAAAGCCAAGTGTCCTAGGCCACTAGACGACGGAGCCGATTTAATCGGCGGAGTCCCGACACTTCGGGACGGAGCCTATATGAAAACGTTTTATTCTACCAAAAATTATTCTCATTTTCCATCTATTCGATTTTAAGCTATACTCAAACTTAGAACTTAGATATTTTTATCCGCCTCTGGCGGAAGAAATTAGAATTTATATTTTATGATTTATATTTTTCATGGAGACGACCAAAACCAAAGCCGACAAGCTTTTAGCCTGGCATTAGATCAAAAAAAAGATTGTGATATTTTACGACTCGACTCCAAAGAAATTAACCCCGATATTATCAATGGTTTTATCAATAGCCAATCTCTCTTTTCTACACCCCGAGTTATTGCCATTTCCAACTTTTTTTCTGTCGCCAAACCAATTTTGGACAAACTAATTAAAATTATAAAATCAAATCCTAATTTTGAAGTTTTTATCTGGCAAGACAAAGCACTCAATGTTACCCAAACAAAAATATTTTCCCAATCTACTAATAAAATTTTTCCTTTGGACAAAAAAATATATTTATGTCTCAACAATTTACAACCCAACAATTTAGCCAGATTTATTCCTTTATATAATCAAGTTATCCAAAAAGAACCCTTCGAATTATTTCTGTTTTTTGTCAAACTAAATTTGAGAAAACAACTAACCACTTATTCAAAATTTAATCAAGAAGTTCTCAAAAACGCCTACATCCAAACAATTGAACTTGATTATCAAAGTAAAAGTGGACAGCTGACTATTCCAAAAGAAATCGCTCTCGAAAGAATTTTAATAAATTTAATGAATAACAAATGATAAAATTAATAAATTAATTTATTTCCAATTATGAATCTAGATACCAATTCTCTTACTTCTTCACAAAAAATTATCAAACCTTGGGGTGAAGAAATAATTTATTCACCCACTGATTCAAAATATACTTTCAAAAAAATTAAAATTAATGATGGCTGTCGGCTATCACTTCAATCCCATACCGACAAAACCGAAACTTTTCTTTTAATTTCAGGCCTTGCAGATTTAGTTGTTGGAACAGATATTAATAAACTCCAAACCATAAACCTAAAGATTGACCAAAGCTACAATATTCCAATTGGATTAATCCACCGTCTTGTTGGCATAAAAGATGCCGTCATATTGGAAGCTTCTACTCCCGAAACTGGAACTACTATTCGCCATCAAGACGACTATCACCGCCCCGATGAAACCGAAAAGTTGAGAAAAGAAAACAATCGAGGCTGGCAACCAGACAAGTAAAATACTTCTTTTTCTGATATTCTTTTTATATGATCAATAAACCAAATGTCTTATGGTTCAACCAATTAGGAATTGAAGATGTTAGTATTGTTGGTGGAAAAGGTGGAAACTTAGGTGAAATGTACAATCTTGGTATCCCTATCCCCAATGGGTTTGTCGTCACTTCAAACGCCTATTATCAATTTGTAGAAGATAACAAACTTAAGCCCCTTATTAAAGATATTTTAAAAATTACTGACGTTGATCAACCCGACCAGCTTCAATTAGCCTCCAAAAAAATTCGATCCCTGATTCGTAAATCACCGATAAATCAACAATTGTCTATTGAGATTATGAAAGCTTACAAAAAACTTTCTGGATTTGGTGGTCTAAAAAATATTCCTGTAGCCGTTCGAACTTCTGCCACAGCCGAAGACTCACTTGATGCCTCTTTTGCTGGTCAAGGTGACACCTTTTTAAACGTACTTGGAGAAGCAAATGTTGTCAATCGAGTCCGTGATTGCTGGTCAAGTCTGTTCACTTCCAGATCAATTTTTTATCAAGTAAAAAAACATTACGACCACTTCAAAATCGGTGTTGCTGTCCCTGTCCAAAAATTAATCAATTCTGAAATTTCTGGCATAATGTTTACCACTAATCCGGTAACCAATGCCAAAAATGAAATAATTGTTGAAACAATTTGGGGACTTGGTGAATATATAGTTCAAGGAAAAATTACCCCAGATCAACACGTCATTGATAAAAATGATTGGAAGATAATTTCTGAAGAACATGTCGACCAAGACATTCAACTAATCAAAGGTAAAGATGAAACTAAAGAAGCAGCTGTACCAAAAACAAAAAAGAATAAAAAGAAAATAAACCCTCAAATGGCGATAAAAATAGCTAAAATTGGCCAAAAATTACACAATCATTACGGTAAACCACAAGACATCGAATTTGCTATAGACAGAGGTAAATTATATATAGTTCAGACCCGACCCATCACTACTATTGTCGCTAGTCAAAAAACTTTGGATAACCAAAAACAAATAATCGATCAACCCCCATTTTTAACCGGAGAGCCAGCTAGCCCAGGAATTTCATCTGGTGTGGTTGTTATTATCAACGATCCAAAAGAAATTACTCGAGCCCAAAAAGGACAAGTATTAGTTACTTCCATGACCACCCCTGATTTTGTCCCCGCCATGAAAAAAGTAAACGGAATTATTACCGACAAAGGGGGTCAAACATCACACGCCGCCATAGTTAGTCGCGAGCTCGGAGTTCCTTGTGTAGTGGGAACGAAAACTGCTACCAAAGACCTAAAAGAAGGGGATATTGTTACCCTAAACGGAACTGCTGGAAAAATTTGGAAAGGAGACTTAACTAATGGCCAAGACTTTAAAACCCAATCATGCACTACCCCAGCTAGCACCAAAAAAACTGCCACCAAAGTTTATGTTAATTTAGGCGAACCAGAATTAGCTAAAACCATTGCCCAAAGAAACGTTGATGGGATTGGTTTACTTAGAGCTGAATTTATGATTGCCAACATTGGTGTCCATCCAAAATACATTATTGCTCAAGGCAAGCAAAAAGACTATATCTCTCAATTAGCTAAAAATTTGGTTGAATTTTGTATAAGTTTCAACCCCCGACCAGTAATTTATCGAGCTACTGACTTTAAAACCAATGAATATCGTTATCTAAAATATGGAAAAATGTATGAACCGGAAGAACCAAATCCTTTGATGGGTTTTAGAGGAGCTGCTAGATACATTCAATCGCCCGATGTTTTTGCTATGGAATTAGAAGCCATCAAAATGGTCCGGAATAAATATGGATATAAAAATTTGTGGTTGATGATTCCATTTGTTAGAACACCAAAAGAATTAATGGATGTAAAAAAGATTGTTTCTGAAAACGGATTGCTTCGATCCCCATCATTTAAGTTCTTTATGATGGCAGAAATTCCCAGTAATGTAATTCTTCTTGATGAATTTATTGATGTTGGTATAGATGGTATTTCAATTGGCAGCAATGACTTGACAATGTTAACGCTAGGTCTTGACCGAGACAACAGTGAAGTGGCACCAAATTTTAATGAAATGGACCCTGCCGTCCTTTGGTCCCTCAAAAGATTAATTACCAAAGCCAAAAAAAGAGGAATATTGTGCTCCATCTGTGGACAAGCTCCAAGCAATTATCCAGAACTTGTCGAAAATTTAGTAAAATGGGGAGCAAGTAGTATCTCTGTCAGTCCTGACGCGATTGATGCCACCAGAGAAATTGTTGCCGCTGCCGAGAAGAAAAAAATTACTCAAAAATAACTACAAGTTCACCTTTAATACTTTTGTTTTTGATTTTTTCAAACACTTCTTGAGCAGATCCCCCAATAATTTCTTCAAACTTTTTTGTCATTTCTCGACAAACTGAAATTTGAGTTTCGTTGCCACAAACTATTTTAATATCCTCAATCAATTTAATTAATCTAAAAGGGGACTCATAAACAATTTTACTTCCTTCAAATTCTTGATATTTTTTCAAAATTTTCTTTCTCTCGCCAGACTTTTTGGGTAAAAATCCCAAAAAACAAAAACGACCACTTGATAGCCCTGACAATACTAATGCGTTTATTAGAGCACTTGCTCCAGGAATTGATGTAACTTTATAACCCATTTTGTGGCATTTTCTAATCAACTTGTACCCAGGGTCAGAAATAATTGGTGTCCCAGCATCGGTTACTAAACCAACATTGTAATCTCTTTCCAATAATGTCATTACTTCGGGGATTTTTTGTTCTTCTACTTCGTCATAAAAAGAAATTAGTTTGGGTTTATTTTTAATTCCTAAATTAGCCAGTAACGTTCCCGTATTCCTAGTATCCTCGCATAATAGATACTCTACATTTTCTAAGACTTCTTTTGCCCTAATGGTTATATCACCTAAATTACCGATTGGAGTTGCAATTATATAAAGCATTTAATTAAATTGTCTGATAACTGCCACCACTTTACCACGAATTTCGACATCAGTCACATAAATAGGGGACATAGTTGAATTAGCTGGTTGGAGTCGAATCCGAGTCGCTTCTTTATAAAACCTTTTCAAAGTTGCAAAACCATTTTTAAGTACAGCTACCACTATATCGCCATCATAAGCACTTTGCTGTTCTTTGATAACTACATAGTCTCCATTTAGTATTCCATCATCAATCATTGAGTCTCCTTTGGCTTGCAGAACAAAAGATTTGTCTCCTGGTCTCACAAAGCTACTATTGACAGCCAAAGTCGCATTTGGATCAGTATAAGGCTCAATTGGCTCACCACAAGCAATAAACCCCAAAACCGGAAGTTCTATCATCAAAGCCTGCGCTGCTCTGTTTTCAGTTTCTTTTTTGAGTAACTCTATCCCCCTAATCGCCCCTTTATATCTTCGTATTAATCCTTTTTTTTCTAACACCGACAAGTGTTCATGGACCGTAGACAATGAAGATAAACCAAAATATTGGGCAATTTCAGTCAAGGTCGGAGCACAGTTATTTTCATTTATATTATTTTCAATATAATCTAGAATTTGTTTTTGTCTTTTGTACAATATTGTTGCCATAAAATAATATTACACGAATAATACCCGAAGTCAATAAAGCAAATTAAATGATATATTAATATAGCTTATGATTTTCCATTATTTAGTATTATTATTTTTCATATTTACTCATCCAGTTTTTGCCCAAAATGACTTTAATATTAGCCAAAATATTCAATATCAACTCGATTTAAGCGGTAATGCTCAAGTCACCCAAGAAATAGAGCTGACCAACAACTTGTCTCAAATCTATCCAAAAGAATATCAAGCAATAATCTCTTCTGAAAATATCCAAAATATTTTTGCCTCCGACAGCTTAGGAAATATTATTCAAAACATTGAAAAACAAAATGACCAGACCATTATCAACCTAAAATTTAACGATCAAAATGTTGGCAAAAACCAGAAAACAAGTTTTAAACTAAATTACGATATTCCCAAATTAGCTAGTAAAAAAGGCAATATTTGGGAAATTTCACTCCCAGAAAACAAAAACAATTTGGCAAACCAGATTTACAAGACTTCTCTTTTTATACCTACTTCCTTTGGCAGTTTATCTTTCTCCTCTATTACTCCACAAACAGTAGTTTCTCTTAACAATCAAACCGAAATTTACTTCAATTCTGTTGACAATAAAAATCAAAAAATTTATTTAATTTTTGGAAACTATCAATTATTCGATTTCAAGTTTAAATATTTATTAGAAAACACTACCGCTCAAAACAATATCCACACTATTACGCTTCCACCAGAAACCGATAGTCAAAAAATTACCTACAGATCAATAGAACCAGCACCAAAAAATATAATTATCGACCCTGATGGCAATTATTTGGCAACATATCAATTAACTCCCAATCAAAAAATGGAGATAAATATCGACGGTCAAGCCAAAATTATTCATTCCAATTTAAGCAAAGCAACAATCAATCCAAAAGATTATCTCAAACCAGACACTTATTGGGAAACCGACCACCCGACACTAACATCAATCGCCCAAACTTTGTCGTCTCCAAAAGAAATTTATCAATATGTGGTCAATACTTTAAACTATAAACAACAAAATATTGATTCAAGTACCCGACAAGGCGCACTAAAAAGCCTCTCCGACCCCAACAACGCACTCTGTACTGAATTTACTGACTTGTTTGTTACCCTAGCTCGGATCAAAGGTATCCCAGCAAGAGAAGTTCAGGGTTTTGCTTATAGTAATAACATCAAAATTAAGCCGATTAATATTAACACCGATATCCTTCATGCATGGCCACAATACTACGACCAACAAAAACAATCTTGGATATCAGTCGATCCAACATGGGGAAAAACAACAAATGGAATTGACTTTTTTTCTGATTTAGACCCCAACCACTTCGCTTTTGTTTTTCATGGATTAAATAGTATTCACCCTTTGCCAGCAGGTGCCTACAAAAACAATCAAAATATTAAAACTGTAAATGTTGAATTTGCTAAAAATGAATTAAAACAGGGCCAAATCCCACTTAAAATCACCCCAATTACTAATAAAATCTATCAATCATCTTCAATAAAAATACAAAATCCAAATTATCAAACAATTTCACATTTAAAAGTAAATATCCAAAAATTAGATATTGAAACTACAATAAACCATTTACCCCCCTTATCTTCCATTGAAATACCAATAAAAAGTACTTCCTTGATCACTTCACTTCTTCCCATAAATTATAAACTTAACATAAGATTAGAATACGACACTAATACCGTTGATTTTACAGTTAACGACCCTCACTTTTGGTTTAAATTAATTATTTTCGGTTCTATTGTGACCACATTAATAGGCTTTGGCGGTATAATATTCAATAGATTAAAAAAATAAAATGAAAAAAATTTTAAAGCTTACATTACTATTTACTTTTTCATTAATCACAGTCAACCAAATTTGGGGGAATCTTTATTTTGAGTCAATTCCATTAAGCATTATAAAAACTGCTTTTGTTTTAAGTATTTTTGAAATAATTTTAAAGCCGATACTAAAAATCATTTTGTTTCCTATCAATTTAATAACTCTGGGTTTATTTAGAATTGTAATCGACACTTTAGGCTTATACCTAGCAATTTTTTTATTTAGTGATTTCAAACTACTCGATATTCATACCGTTGCAACTAGTTGGTGGGGAATATCAATTCCTGCTTTTAATTTTGTTAATTTCTTTACTTATTTGGTCACTTCCGTTACCATAGGATTAATTCTTAATTTTTTCAGCTTTATAATTCGTAAAAAATCTACAAAATGAAGACAACCTTAACCATAATTCAAATTGTTCTTTCTATCCTGTTAGCAGTACTAATATTCCTTCAATCAAGCGGGGACACAGAATCCAATTCTAATCTCTTATCCACATCTAGAAACGAAAAGAGGGGTTGGGAAAAAGTTATGTTTAATTTTACGATTTTTATCGTTGTTATTTTCATTATTTCGTCAATTATCCAAACAACTCTTTAACCTTGTTTACAAAAATTTTTTTTAAACTTCAGCTATTTTGGTTTTATTTAAAAAAACACTTTATTTTTGTTTTTATCATTTCACTTTTTGCTATATTGTTCTTTGTATTTAAACAGCAAGTAATTTCTTTTTATCAATTACCTGTTTGGCATCCAGAAATTATTGGACTACAAGGACGTTATACCATCGACACCCTACCTCTCGATATTACTGAAAAAATAAGCTATGGATTAACGACTATCAATGAAAACCAAAAACCCGTTATTTCATCTCTAGTAAAAGAATTAAATATTGAAAACGAGTCCAAGGATTACATTTTTATCTTGAATGACGAAATTAAATGGTCAAACGGAAAAAATTTTACTGCTTACGACATTAACTACCAAATTCCAGGTGTTGATATTACTCCAATTTCCGAAAATACCGTTAAAATCACCACCAACAATGAATATTCTCCTTTATTGTCTGTCTTAAGTAAGCCATTAATTAAAAAAAATTTTGATGGTCTTGGAGATTATTTGGTTACTGACGTCACTTTTCAGGAAGGTTATATAAAAAACTTAACACTAAAACCAAAAGACAAAAAAGAAAAAATTATCAAATATCGTTTTTATTCAAATGAACAAGATGTTATTAATGCTTATAAAATTGGAAATGTCGACAAAATCAGAATAAATACCCTTCCTCAAGAATTTTCTGACTGGAACAAAACAAAAATTGTAAAACAAATCGAAACCGATAGTAAATATATTGCTATGTTTATCAATACCCAAAATATTTCAAGCAAACAAATTCGACAAGCTCTTGCCTATGCAACCCCAAAAACAAAAGATAAAAATGAGCGATGTCTTGGGCCAATTTCACCTACCTCTTGGGCTTACAATCCACAAGTAAAAGAATACAATTTAAATAATACGCGAGCCAAAGAACTACTAGAAGAGGAATCAATTGAGGCTCTAAAAATCACGGTAAACGACAGACAATTATTAAGTCTTGCTGAAGAAATAAAAAACTCATGGGAAAAAACTTTTGGATTTCCTGTTTCTATTAATATAGAAAACCAAATAAATCTAGAAAATTACGATGTGTTGCTAACCTATGGAGCTATAACTCAAGACCCCGATCAATACTTATTTTGGCACTCAACCCAAACAAATACTAATATCACCAAATTAAACAACGCTAGAATCGATAAACTTCTTGAAGAGGGAAGACAACAAAATGACCAAATAGAACGTAAAAAAATCTATCAAGAGTTCCAAACTTTTCTATTAGAAGAATCTCCGGCTATTTTCCTTTCTTATCCAACGCTATATACTATTTCAAGATCAAAATAATTATGAACCAAAAAGACCCAATCGGCAATATTCTTATTGCAACACTATTTGTATTATTAATCATAGCTGGAATTATTTCTTATAAAAGTATAGACTGGGATGTTCTCAAAAGAATGGAACAAACTCCTTTAGTACTACCAACCCCAATTCCGGCCACCAATTCAGCTACAATCCCTACTATACCAGTCGCAACCGTCTCTGCCATACCTACAAAGTAACTAGATTTTATATTTTTCGGCTATCATAAGCCCAATGAAGCACTGCTTGTCTTTGTTTTTTGCGACAACTTAAGTCTTGATATAAACAGCCATTTTCAATCTGTACCACATGTCTCTTTATGGCTTTCCATCTTTTGATTTGCCTCTCATCATCAGAGTGTCTTCTGCCCATAAAATATCGACAATACCATTGAAACCACCCTCGAGGATCATCAGGGTGAATCCATCCTTTTTCTTGCCAAACACGTAAAGATTGACTGGCATTTACACCAAAAAAATTTAAGGTAGGGTCATGTTTATCAGAATCTAGTTTTGCTTTTGTAAACCAATTTTTTGGAAATTCCTCTCGACAATCAGTCATATATTTACCACCAAAAACGCCCAATTCTAACATTTGTTTTGGTGTAATTTCAGGTTTAAAATCAGGATTAAAATTTTTACCTTCTGGTTCAACCAACTCATAAATATAACCCTGTTGCATTTTGTCATTTACAATAATTGTTTTCTTCTTCATTTAATTTTGTTGCGGGACTAGGAGTCGAACCTAGAATACCTGCTTCCAAAGAGCAGTGTCCTACCATTAGACGATCCCGCATTGTTTATATACACCTTCAATCCAACCAGTAATTTTTCTATTTAATTCTGAACTTCTTTTTACAGTTACTCTCAATAAACCATGATAGTCTACTCCTTTATTTTTTCTATTTCCATTAATTTTATTTTTTTTAAAATAAACTCTTTCAAACCAAATAACAGGAAAACCAGTTTGTTCTGACCAAAAACGACGTAAATTTTCAATATTGTCTTTATGTGTTTCATGAACGTAAATTTCAAAAACTAATCTATCTTCAGATATTAATAGACAATTTTTAAGCCATTTAATATAAGTATTAATCATACGTACGTCTGAATTACTGAAAACAACTCCTGTTCCAGGACTATATTTTTTTTCCTTTGATCCTTCCGCCCAATAAAGCATTATTCCTAATAACCATAAATCTTTATTAGTAATCTTCTTTATTTCCATTTTTGCTTGTTCTATAATTTTTTTACTCCTTTCTATTCTGTCGCGTTTTTTTACTTCTCCTCCCCGCCAAGCAGCTTGTAATTTTTTTAATGTCAAATTCTGTTTTTGTCTTTTTGATAAATTAACTGATCTAAGCCATAAAGATAAAGTTGATCTAGCAACAGATATTTTTTCTAATATTTCCGAATAAGATTTACCTTCTTTTCTTAATTGGATTGCTTTATTTTTAAGGTTCTCTTTGGTCATAAATCAAACAATAATAACTATATTTACAAATATATTACCATTGTTCGATTTTAAAATAAAGACAAAAAATTATCTTTATTTTGTGCCGAAGGAGGGACTTGAACCCCCACGTCTTGCGACATACGCACCTCAAGCGTACGTGTATACCAATTTCACCACTTCGGCTAAAAAATCAGTATATCGTATCAAGTATTTTGTATTTAGTATAAA
>CAZCYK010000020.1:0-6133 GCA_964502975.1 uncultured Gammaproteobacteria bacterium
AACCCTTGCCCGTGTGGATATTTGGGTGATCTTAAAAAAGATTGTCGTTGCTCGACTTGGCAAATTTTAAATTATCGAAAAAAATTATCTGGTCCAATTATGGATAGAATTGACTTGCATTTATCAGTTCCGGCTGTGGACGTAAATCATCTAATGATTGGTAAAAAAGAAATTAATAATAATGAAAAGTCAGAAGATATAAGAAAAAGAGTACTACAGGCTAGAAAAATTCAAAACGAAAGATTCAAAAATTTTGCTCATATTCATAGTAATTCTGATATGAAAAATAGTCATTTAAAAGAATTTGCAAATTTAACTAGTGGAGCAAATTTACTTTTAAAACAAGCTGTTAATAAATTTGGGTTGTCGGCAAGAGTGTATTTTCGATTGATAAAAGTTGCTCGAACTATTGCTGATTTGGCACAAAGTCCAGAAATTATGGAAAATCATGTAGCTGAGGCCTTGCAATATAGAGTAAAAAATGAGGATTAGTTTAAAAGTTGAATAGATAAGTAGTTGAATAGAATAAAAGCAATACAATATGTTTAATGGAAATAAAATACAAAACTATAAAAAAGGGAAGGAAGGGGAAGAAATTGCCAGAGAATATTTACTGAAAAAAGGATTTGATTTAATTGAATCTAATTATTCTAACGATTTGGGTGAGATTGATTTGGTAATGTCTGATAAGGAGTGGTTAGTGTTTGTGGAAGTAAAGTTAAAAATTGGTGATAAATTTGGGACACCAGAAGAGATGATTGGTAAGGGTAAATTAAGTCAAATCAAGCGGGTAGCCGAATTATATTTACAATCCGAATCCTCTACTACAAAAAAATTTAAAAAATTTAGAATTGATGCTGTGTGTATTGTGGAAAATTTAGACAAGACGATTAGTAGGGTTAATCATTATGAAAATATATATTAGTTAATTAGTAATTAGCTTTTAGTTAATAGCAAAAAGTATATGAATGAGTGGAAAAAATGGCCTATAAAAACTATTGAACAAAAAGATTTCCCGAAACAATTAAAAGAGATTCGATTGTGTCCTGAAAAATTATATTATCGAGGGGAATGGAATAATAGGATTTTTGAAAAAGTAGTAGCAGTGGTGGGATCTCGACAAATTACTCGATATGGAAAAGAGATGATTGAAAAAATAATGCCAGAAATTGTTACTAGAAAGACAACGGTAATTTCTGGGTTTATGTATGGAGTTGATAGCGAAGCTCATTGGAAATGTTTGGAGTATGGGGGTAAAACTGTAGCAGTTTTGGGTAGTGGGCTAGATGAATATTATCCAAAAGAAAATGAAAAACTATATCTAAAAATTTTAGAAACTGGAGGGGTGGTAATATCAGAATACGAACCCAATTTTAAAGCCACAATGTGGAGCTTCCCTCAAAGAAACAGAATAGTGTCTGGGTTATCAACTGTGGGAGTCTTAGTGGTTGAGGGAGGAATTAAATCGGGTAGTCTGATTACTGCAAAATTGGGACTAGAACAGAATAAAAAAATTTTAGCAATCCCCGGACCCATTAATTCTAAGACTTCACAAGGAACTAATTGGTTGATTAAAACTGGAGCCGCCAGAATGGTAACTGAGCCGAGAGATGTTTTTGAAGATGTAATCAGTATGCCTCAGCAAGAAAACTTGTTTAAAGATTACAGTAATTTAAATGATATTGAAAAAGTTATTATAGATTTATTGGAAAATGAAGCAATGTCGAGTGATGAAATTTGTCAAATAACTAAAAAGAATATTACGGAAATTTCTACTAATTTATCGATGATGTTGATGAAAGATTTACTGACAGAGACTGATGGAAAGTTTTATATTTCTTAAAAACCCACTTGTCCTTCGATAAACTCAGGACATCCTCTTTTGATGAAGGGAGGAAGAAATTTATTTTTTTTATAAATAATTGGTCCAATCAGATATGGGAGCGATGTTGCCAGAGACAAAGTTGATACCATAAAGAACAATTGCTGGTATTAGTAAAATCAAAATAATTTTGACAGAACGACGGTTGAGTTGTTTACAATAAGCTAATAATAAAAACGGGTAGATTGGAGAAATATAGCGACTGATATCACGATGAGCAACAAATAAAGTTGCTAGACCAAAAACTAATGGATAAATAGTAATAATATCGAATTTATATTTTTTGATTAATCGATAGATACCGTACATTGAGAAAAGAAAAATATAAATTATCTCTTCGAGCCAAATAGTATTTATCCAAGATTTTGAGCTAATAAAAACTAAATAAGGCAAAAAATTTAGATGGAAATTATCCCCACTTTGGAAATAAGCCCAGAAATTACCGGTTTGGAGATAATAAATATAAAAAATAAATAGTATTGTGATCGGGACTAGTAAATAGGGAAAATATTTCTTGAAAACTTTAATTAAATTTTTACTTACCACCAGGTCTCTAATAGCAATAACACCATAGGCAACTAACAACAAAACTCCGGGACTTTTGAAAAATTGGGCAAATGCTGCAAAAACAGCTGATAACCAAAATTTTTCTTTTTTGAAAAAGAAGATTGATGCCAAGGTGGTGGCCAAAAACCATGTTTCTGGGGCTCCAACTGAACGTAGTACAAAAAACCTAGCCGGAAAAAAAAGAAAAACTATTGTAAGCCAAAATGATTTTGATGGTTTTAAGAATAATTTTAATAGTTCATATAGAATTAAACTCAAAAAAACTGAACCAAAAAGCGTCGCAAAAATCATTGCCTTGGGACCAGTTGTAAAGTTATTAAAAAATTTGATTAAAAGTGGGTAGCCGGGAAAATGGGCTGGATAATATTCTAATGGTTGAGGTAGAGAAAAGTTGGGGCCGATACAATCTTTGTTATAGCCACATTTGGCAATAACCATATAATTTGGACCATCATAATTGGCAAAAATAGTTTCAAGAGTTACATTGTTAAATCCGATTTTTCCAGGAATATTTAAATAGAAAATTAACCAAAAAAACACGGAGGACAGAATGGTTAGGCATACAAGACTAATTTGATTCTTATATTTGGTAAAATACATCTAACTTATTTTACAACATTAAATAATTTTGTTGTATATTTGGCCCTATCGTCTAATGGTTAGGACAGCAGATTCTCATTCTGCTAATCGGGGTTCGATTCCCCGTAGGGTCACAAAATGAGTTTTAGCCAAAAGGTTTATGAGATAGTGAAAAATATCCCTTGCGGGAAGGTGATGACTTATAAACAAATTGGAGAAAAATTAAAATCAAAAGCATATCAAGCAATTGGGCAGACATTAAAAAACAATCCTGATCCAAAAAATATTCCTTGTCATAGAGTCATCAAAAGTAATAGAGAAATTGGTGGTTATTTTGGACATATTGATGATGATATAAGTAAGAAAAAAGAAGAGATACTTATAAGTGAAGGAGTAAAAATTGTAAATGGGAAAGTCGATAAAAATTGCGTTATACTCTAACTCATGCAAAAAAAAATGATTTGGTGGTGGGTTTTGGCGGGAATATTAGGATTGGTTTTGATTGGTTTAATCGTTTTTTATGTTAATTACAACCGAATAGTTGTAAAACCAAATAAAGATATTAATCCACTGGTTACTCCAACAGCGACCCCAACTCCCGATCCCCTAGCAGCTTATTCAATTTTACTGTTGGGTTATGGAGGTGGAAAGCACGAAGGTGGATTACTAACTGACTCAATAATGTTGGCTAAAATTGATCTTAGAGCACAAGAAGTCAGCTTAATTTCTATCCCTCGAGATTTGTGGGCACCAATGCCAATAAATGGCGAAGAATTAGTATTTAAAAAAATTAATGAGGCTTATGCAATTGGATCTGACGATAAAAAATATCCTAATAAAAAAATTGAATACACTGGAGATGCTGGTGGTGGAGAAATGGCCAAAAAAGTGATTGAAAATGTGGTTGGATTTAAAATAGATTATTTTGCTTCAATTGATTTTGACGGGTTTGTAAAAATTATTGATATTTTGGGTGGAGTTGATGTAAAGATAGCCAGAGCTTTTGATGATCCTTTTTATCCAATTGAAGAAAATATCAACGATACTTGTGGTAAAAACGAAGAAGAAATGAAGGCGCTTGAGGCGACCATGTCGGGGGAGAAACTCGAGCAGCAATATTTGTGTCGATATGAAAATTTGCACTTTGAAAAAGGGATTCAACACTTAGACGGAACTACCGCTTTAAAGTTTGCTCGCTCTCGCCATGCGACAAACGATGGAGGTGATTTTAATCGGGCCAATAGACAAAAGTTAGTATTAACTGCAATTAGAGACAAGGTAATTAATATTGGTTTTGTCTCAAAAATTATTCCGACAATACAAACTTTGACTCGTCACATAAAAACAGATGTTGATATTTCTAAAATGACTGAATTGGTGACTAAGGTACCCGAAATATCAAATTATGAAATTATTTCGATTAATCTAACCGACCAAAATGTTCTTAAAAACTCGGTAGCCAGCACAAAACAATTTATTTTGACACCACGTTTGGGTGAAAACAATTGGGATGATGTAAGATTGTTTGTTCAAAACAAGGGGGTGACAACACCCTCTCCTACAATAAGTGTCCAAAACTGATACAATACTACTGTTTATAATTCAAAAAAAATAAAATGAGAAACTTTAACAATGACCGTGGTGGTTTTAAAAATTTTAGTGATCGAGGCTTTGGAGGTGGAAATCGAAGTGGTGGTTTTGGTGGGAATAGGGGTGGTTTTGATAGAAATCGAAATGATCGTCAAATGTTTGATGCGGTTTGTGATAAATGTGGTCAAGATTGCCAGGTTCCTTTTCAACCAACTGGAGAAAAGCCGGTTTATTGTAGCAATTGTTTTGAAAAAACTAGTGGTCGTGATGGTGGTAGTGAACGAAGTTTTGGTGGCGGCAATAGAAGTTTTGGTGGAAACAATAGAAAATTTGAACCAAGAGATACAAAAGATTATCAGCAAGACAATACTAGAAGTGAAATCGAAGCTTTAAATAAAAAACTAGATAGAATTTTGGATTTATTACTAACCAAAGATATTAAAGCTCCAGCAATGAAACTTCCACAACCTAAAGCTAAAAAAGTAAAAAAAGTTTCTTCGACAAGCTCAGAACAAGCTAAGGAAAAGAAGGTTTTAGTAGAAGAGGGTAAGGAATAAATTATATTTGGAATTGACCGTCTTTGTAGAGAATAATCTCTTTTCCTGATTTTAGTGTAGCAATTACAGTGCGATTTTGGGTTGAAATTATATCGGTATGGACAGCTGAATCGTTAAATCCTAAATCACTCCAATCTTTTGGAGTTAATTTATTTTTTTTGTCGTTGTAAGCCTCTTTGTAGGCCGATCCTAGGGCAATATGGGTATTACCAAACTCGCCTCCAAAATTTTCATCATATAAAGTTTCAGCCATAAATTTATCAATCTTGGAAAATCTTTTGTCAGTAAGTGAAAACTCCCCTATTTTGTCGCTATTTTCAACTTTAGTTAATTCCTGTAAAAATTTTTGACCATATTCGGCTTTGGCATCGGTGACAATACCATCTTTGAAAGTTAGCTTAATGTTTTTAATTAAATTGCCGCTTCGATAGAGTGGTTGATCAAAATATATGTAACCGTTGGTTTTTCGCCAATCTGGTGAAGTAAAGATTTCAAAGCTGGGAATATTACACCCCCGACCACCCAACCATTGACGATGATCACCAATTATAATATTCAAATCAGTATCTTTTGATTTGATATTAACTTGTACTATTTCTAATTTGTTTAATTTTTTTCTGATTTGATCAGATCTTTTGGAAACCCGAATCCATTTTTCTACGGGATTTGTATAATTTAAAAAACAAGCTTTGACTACTTGATTCCAAGCCTGATGAAGAGTTAGATTAGCTTCTTTGGCCATAGCTGGTGTAGGAAATAGACCGATAGTCCAACTTAATTTACCTTTGTTTTCTTTGTTGTCTCGCCATTCTTTGTATGGCTTAAAAACCATATTTCTCTCCATTATTAAGCGAGGCGAAATACCTTCTAACTCATGATAGTCAGTTTCGGCCAGTATCATTAAAAAATGATCAGCTTGTCTGACTCGACCTTTAAGATAAGTTGAGGGGAAAAATTT
>CAZCYK010000020.1:6233-10365 GCA_964502975.1 uncultured Gammaproteobacteria bacterium
TAATCACCTTGAGCTGGACGAGAAACTAATCTGGCAATATTAACAGTTGTTCCATGATAAAGATCTCGAGTTCTTTTGTCTTGGAATTTCGGTAGTAAGAGATCAATAGGTTGACCTGTTCTTAGGGTAATTATTTTATTTTGTTTTTTAAATTCTTCACTAATATTATGTTCATTGGGGTCAATTGCTTTATAAGAACCATCTATACCACAAGGAATGATCAATGCTTGTTGTCTAATTGCTGAAATTAATAATAGATTATTGGTCACCTCTTGCATTCCATAAATACTACCAGTATCAGGATTTATTCGACCGCTTTGAAGTGTTGCTTCAAATGGTATAAAAGAGATACAACCACCTTTACAAGTTTTTTCATTATAAAATATTTTATTTTTTTCAGATTCTATTTCCATTTTAGGAGTGATATTTAGTTTATATCTAGGATCCAGACGGTCTTTATCCCTAATAATACCTAGCATATTTAAATGATTTTCTTTATATACTCGATCTCTTTTTTTCAGTAGTCCACCAATATTTATACCCACTGCTGGTGCAGAATAAATTAGATACGACTCAATTGGCGACTGTCTATTTTGGTTGATTTTTTCACATAGATGACGATAAATTTCGATATCAAAATAACTTTGATGTGTAAGTGCAAAAACTACCAAACGGTTGTTGTCGACAGCCTCGGAAACATCAGTATAAATTTCTGGCGAAGTTTCGTCGTTTACTAAATTATCACAAGCATGGCTAAATTGTTCTGGTGATAATCCTAAAATTTGTTCTGATGAATCATTTGGTTGAGCGTGTTCTGGATTCATAATTTATTTAATAATTATGGCAAGAACTTCATCTCTTTTCTCTTCCATTAATCCTTTAGAATTTGCCTCGAGGTTTAGACGGAGAAGAGGTTCGGTGTTGGAAGATCGAAGATTAAACCTCCAGTCCCCCATTTCAAATGTCAATCCGTCCATTCTTTCGATAGGAGCAATAGTGCTTGGACCATAAGTTGACTCAATTTCGGTTAAAACTTTGGGAACATCAACAACTTTGTTGTTAATTTCTCCAGAGATAAAATATTTTGAAGATAGTTCATCGACTAAGGCTTCTAGTGTTTTTTCAGATGAAGACAAAAAATCAAGCAAGTAAATAAAACTAATAGCGCCAGTATCACATAAGAAAAACTCTTTAAAATAATAATGACCAGAAATTTCTCCACCAAAATAGGCGTTTTCGGCTTTCATTCTGGCTTTAATGTGAGTGTGGCCGACACGATTTGCTAATGGTGTGCCTCCATTGGCAATAACTGTATCTGGAACCGCTTTAGAAGCACGGATGTCGTAAACAATTGAACAACCAGGATATTTTTTTAAAAAATATCGAGAAAGAATTGCAGTCAAAAAGTCTCCAGAGATAAAGCGACCTCGACTGTCGATAACAAAAAAACGATCACCATCTGGATCAAACATTACTCCAAAGTCAGCACCTTGAAGCGGAATTTGTTTTTGGATTTCTACACGATTGATTTCTTGAAGCGGGTCACCACCGTGATTGGGAAAATTACCATCAACCTCCCAATACATAGGGACAAAATTGATTGTGAGCAGTTTTTGAGTCAATATTTTTAATATTGGACCGACCATACCATTGGCGGGATCGGCAATAATTTTAAAATTTTTAAATTTTGAGATATCAACCAAACTCAGTACATAATCAATAAATTCATCAATAATATTTATTGTTTCAACTTGACCAGAAGTGGCTGAGTCAGAGGGTAAATTGTCTGTTTGGATATATTCTTTTATTTCTTTGATTCCGGCATCACCTGAAAGAAGCTCTGGTATCTTTTTAACCATTTTGAAACCGGTATATTCTTTTGGATTATGGCTAGCGGTTACTGAAATTCCTGGAAGGTCGCGGGTTTGACAGGCATAATAAAACATGTCTGTTGAGGCTAAGTCAATATCAATCACATTTACCCCAACTTTTGTTAAGCCCTCAATTAAAGCGTTTTTCATTGATTCACCAGAAACTCTACCATCACGAGCAACAATAACTTTGCTGGGGAAATTTAAATACTTAGCAAAACCACGACCAATAGCCTGCGCTAGGTCTTCATTGGCTTGAGTGGGATAAACTCCGCGAATATCATAAGATTTAAAAATAGAGGTATCAATATTCATAAAATAGATTTAAATTGATAATGGGAAGGTAAAGATAGAATAACATATAATAATTTCTAATATCTTATTTCTAATGTCTAAATAGACGTTATTTTGATAGAATTGGCTATGGATCAAATTAATTATGACGATTTTGCCAAAATTGAATTTTTGATAGGGCAAATTAAAGAAGCCACGGAGGTTGAGGGTTCTGAAAAATTACTAAAACTTAAAGTAGATTTTGGTGAAGAAAATTTAAGAACTGTGTTTTCGGGAATTAAAAAATGGTATAAACCCGACGATATAGTTGGTAAAAAAACTGTTTTTATCACCAATATAAAACCTCGAAAAATTATGGGAGAAGAATCGCAAGCAATGATTTTTGCCGCTTCCTCTAAAGTAATTAAAGACGATCAAACAGAAGAAGAAAATATTGTTTTACTATTTCCTGAAATAGATTTACCAGTTGGATCAAAAGTTTATTAATATGAAAGTAATTGAAGAACTAAAAAATATTATTTTGGAAGCTGGCGATAAATTAAATTTATCGATTAATAAAGACGAAATTAAAATTGAACACCCCTCGGATGTAAATTTTGGTGATTATTCGACTAATATTGCAATGGCTATTGCAAAAGAAGAAAAGAAAAATCCCAAGGAATTGGCAACTCTAGTTTGTCAGTCTATCAATTTATCAGATAGTCAGTGTGTGGAAAAAGTGGAGGTGGCAGGGGCGGGATTTATTAATTTTTATTTAAAACCAGAATTTCTAATTAAAGAAGCTGAAATAATTAATTATGATACTGAATTTAGAAAAAACTTAAGTAATTACGGCGAAAAGAAAACCATGGTAATAGATTATTCGGCTCCTAATATCGCCAAACCATTTGGTATCGGTCATCTGAGGTCGACCAACATTGGTCAATCAATTTATAATATTTACAAAATTTTGGGGTGGAACTGTATCGGAGACAATCATATTGGCGATTGGGGGACACAATACGGAAAACTTATGGCAGCAATTAAACATGCAATAAATAACGATTCTAGATTCATGATTCAAGATTCAAAAATAGAACTGGATAAATTAACAATTGACGATTTAGAAAAGCTTTATGTGGCTTTTCACAAAGAGGCAGAAAAAGACGAAACACTAATTGATGAAAGCCGTGATTGGTTTGTAAAATTAGAAAATGGAGACAAAGAAGCAAGAAATATTTGGCAAAAATGTGTTGATATTTCCCTGCTAGAATTTGAAAAGGTATATCAGTTACTTGGGGTACACATTGATTTTATTCACGGGGAAAGTTTTTATGAAAAAATGCTACCTAGTATAACTAAAAAAATTATTGATAAGGGGATAACCAAAAAAAGCGAAGGAGCAGTGATAGTTGAATTCCCCGACATGCCTCCGGCGATGTTGCAAAAATCAAATGGAACAACAACTTATTTTACTCGCGATATGGCTACAATCGATTATAGATTGAAAACCTGGGATCCAGATTTGATTGTTTATGAAGTTGGGGTCGATCAACAGTTACATTTTAGACAAGTATTTAAAACAATTGAGTTAATGAATTGGGCTCCTAAAACAAAATTAGTCCATATCGCTCATGGGTTAATTAGATGGCCAACGGGAAAATTTTCGACTAGAAAAGGAGATACAATTCATCTCTCAGATGTAATTGAAAAAGCAATGTCAGAGGCTCAAAAAATTGCCGATAAAACCAGTGTGGTAAAAAAAATGTCCGCTTCTGAAAAAAATGAAATGGTACAAAAGGTGGCAATAGGGGCGGTAAAATTTAGTGACCTTTCAAGTGAACCCAAAAAAGATATTATTTTTGACTGGGATAAAATCATGAGTTTAGATGGAGATTCGGGACCGTATTTGCAATATACTTATGCTCGATGTAAAAGTGTGTTGTCAAAAACTCAAATAAAAGAAACTAAAAATATCAACGAGATAC
>CAZCYK010000021.1:0-10284 GCA_964502975.1 uncultured Gammaproteobacteria bacterium
GTCGATAATCAGTCCCAGCATAGACACTTTTATCCCAAAAAGGAAAAACTCCCCTACTTTCTGCCAACTTACAACTGGCTTCTTTAGCACTTTCATTTACAAATTTCATTATTTTTTTGGCCCAAGATATCCCTTCGTCTGAATCATATTTCACCCCCAATTTATATAAAGTATCAGCAAAACCCATTATTCCTATCCCAATTCTTCGAGTATTACTAACCATTTCTCTAATTTTTGCCACCGGAAATTCATTAACTTCTACCACGTTGTCCAAAAAATGAACCCCCAAATCAATTACTCTTTTCATTTCGTCCCAATCTAAATCTAATTTATCCTGAGCTTGCCGAAGGACAAACTTTGAGATATTTACTGACCCCAAATTACATGCATCATAAGGCAAAAGAGGTTGTTCCCCACAAGGATTAGTTGCCTCAATAGTTCCCACTGATGGAATTGGATTGGAGGTTTTATCATTCATCCGATCGATAAATACCAACCCCGGATCACCATATTGCCAAGCCAATCGGGTAATCAAATTAAACACTTTATAAGCATTCAACTTAAACACTACTTCTTGAGTTCGTGGGTTTACCAATTCATATCCTTCACCCTCTTCTTTTGCTATTGCCCATTCATAAAGTTTTTTTATACCCACTTCAATCTCTCTCAACCGAGCCTCAATATTTCTATTGGCTTCGGCTTCTTTAATTTCCTCAATCACATCTTCAGGAATAGAATCATCAGTTACATACTTTTTATCCAAATCAATTTGTTCCATGAACCGGTTGGTTACCGCCAAAGATATATTAAAATTCGTCAAACTCCATTCATCCAATTTCACCACTGCAAACCTCAAAACATCTGGGTGACTAACTGACAACATCCCCATATTTGCTCCTCGTCTTACTCCGCCCTGTTTGATTTGAGCAGTTACATCGTTGTATGCCTGCATAAAACTCACCGGCCCAACAGTTGTCCCTCCACTCGTTTTTATGTAGTCCCCATTTGGCCTTAATCGAGAAAACGAAAAACCAGTGCCTCCACCACTTTTGTGAATCAGAGCCATATTCGACATGGTTTCCAAGATTGATTCCATTGAATCTTCAACTGGCAACACAAAACAGGCTGACAACTGTTGTTTGATTCCTCCAGCATTGACCAGACATGGAGTGTTTGGTAAAAATTTTTGTTCAGCCATTAAATTGTAAAAATCTTTGGCCAATTTCTCAATTTCGTTATCATTTTTACCAAAATTTTTGTCCCCTTTAGCCAACGCAGTTGCTACTCGCCAAAAAATATCTTTCACTTTTTCAACCGGTTTACCGTCTGTTCCTTTTCTGGCATATCTAGTTTCAGCTATATATTTAGCGTTCTCCGATAATTTTGGTTCCATTAATTCTTGATTACTGATATTTTGTCGAGTATCTGTATCTGTCATTTTTTCTTAAAGTCAACTAATAATTTATTAAAATCATCAAAACTATTTAAATCTAAATAAACAGTAGCAAATCTAATGTAAGCCATTGGATCAACCCCTTTTAGTTTTTCCATAATCATTTTGCCAATTTCTATTGATGGTATTTCTACACTATTCCAGTTTAATAATTTCATTTCAATTTCATCAATCATTTTTTTTCTTAGATCTAAATCCATGTCAGAACAAGCCTTTTCAAAACACTTTTCTATCTTGTCTCGATTATAGTTTTCTAATTTTCCACTCTTTTTGACCACTTTCAATTCCACATTTTCTACTCTTTCATAAGTTGTAAATCTTTTTTGGCATTTGACACACTCTCTTCTCCGACGAGTTGCTTTTCCTTCTTCAGCATCTCGACTTTCCAAAACGTTGGACTCATCAAACCCACAATAAGGACAAATCATAATTTTTTATTCTTTATTTATCCGCCAATAGCGGAAATTTTTAATAAGACACCATTTCTAGTGGTTAAGGAACATAATACACGCTACTGATAGACATGGTCAATCTCTTGAAAATAGTTCAAACTAGCTCAGTTTTTTTTTCTACGACAATTACGCGGAGAAAAGCATTATATTGTTTCTAACAAAATAAACGTATTTATCTAGAACACCGATAAACTGCTATAATACTTCCATGCAAAAAGTCATTAAATTTTTAAAAGAAGTCGCGGTTGAATTCAAAAATATCACTTGGCCCAAAAAAGATACTTTAATTCAACTCACAGTTGTGGTAATATCAATCTCGATTATCATTTCCCTAGTTTTAGGTGGTTTTGATTATCTTTTTACTAGGTCTATCGGCCTTCTAGGCAATACTACTAGTAACCAATCGGCTACACCCACGGAAGTGCAGTCATTAGAAAATTCAACCATTCCGTTACCTACAGTCGCTTCTACTGCTGGTGAAACCAAACAATAATATGCCAAAAACATCTGCAAAAACTAATCAAAGAGAATTTCTCTTTAAGCTTTCTTCACAAGAACCAGTTTTCGACGCCGCCTGGTATGTCATCAATACCTATTCTGGCCACGAATACAAAGTTATTGAAGCTCTAAAAACTCGTATTAAAACCATGGGGCTTGAAGATCAAATTTTCCAAGCTATTGTCCCTATCCAAAGCAAAATGGTCATCAGACGCGGTCAAAAAGTTAAATCTCAAGAAAAAACTTTCCCTGGTTACGTCTTAGTCCAAATGTCACTTAGTGATGATTCTTGGGTTACCGTCCGCACCACTCAAGGAGTGACCGGATTTATCGGAATTGAAAACAAACCTCAACCAATTTCTCAAGCTGAAGTCGACCGAATCTTACATACTACCGAAGAAGACAAACCCAAGTATGAGACTCCATTTGCTACTGGCGATATTGTCAAAGTTACCAGCGGACCATTTGCCGACTTTATCGGAACTATCGACACTATTGACCAAGAAAAAGGTAAAATTCGCGTTTTAGTTTCTTTCTTTGAAAGAGAAACACCAGTCGAGCTCGACTTTTTACAAGTTACCAAAGAATTATAATTCTTGCTACTCACTAATTATCTAATTTACTAATCAACTAAACATGGCCAAAAAAATTAAAGCAATCGTTAAAATCGCAATCCAAGCCGGTAGCGCCAATCCCGCTCCTCCAGTCGGTACCGCTCTTGGTCCTCATGGTATCAAAATCATGGATTTTTGTAATGAATTCAACGAAAAAACCAAAGATCAACGGGGTTCAGTAATCCCAGCAATTGTTACTATTTTTGAAGATCGAACCTTTACTTTCATTCTCAAAAAACCTCCAGTCTCTGACATGATCAAAAAAATGGCTGGAATTGAAAAAGGTACTGGTACCGCCGGCAAAGAAAAAGTAGGCAAAATAACAATGTCCCAAGTCGAAGAAATTGCCAAAAATAAGCTTCCCGATCTAAATACTAAAGATTTAGAAGCCGCCAAACGCTCCGTTATGGGCACTGCCAAATCAATGGGAGTTGAAGTTATTCAATAAATCTAGCTATTTACTACTTACTATTTACTAATTAACTAATAAACTAAAACATGAGCAAAACCTCACAAGAAAACAAAGCTAAAAAAGCTAAACAAAAAAGTGTGGAAGTTCAAAACGTCGAAGGACTTAACCCTGAGCAAGTCGAAGGGAAAAATCCTGAGACTGTCGAAGAACAAAAGGCCGTTTTATCCGCCGAAGCTTCAGCGAAGGTGGAAGAAGAAACTTCATCTGAGACATCAGCTGAAGTTGATACTGCCGAAGAAAAATTATCCGCCAAAGGCGGATCGGCTTCTAGCCGAAAAGTTGTCAAAATTCGTGGTAAAAAATACCAAGCCGCCAAGAAAAAAATTGACGTAACCAAATATTACGCCTTAAAAGAGGCAATTAAATTGGTCAAAGAGACTTCTTTTTCCAAATTTGATGGTAAAGTCGAAGCCCACGTAACCGTATTAGACATCGGCAATGTCGGTGAAATCACTTTCCCCCACTTAGAATCTATCGGTAAAAAAGTTGTAATTTTAAACGATACAATTTTAGCCGAAATCAAAGATGGTAAAGTCAATTTTGATATTCTAATCGCGACACCATCAACCATGCCTAAATTGCTACCTTTTGCCAAAACTCTGGGTCCAAAAGGCTTAATGCCCAATCCAAAGAATGGGACTTTAACCGACGATGCTGAATCTGCAGTCAAAAAATTATCTGTAGCCAAAACTGTTGTTAAAACTGAGAAAAAATCTCCAGTTATTCATATTATTGTTGGCAAAGTTTCTCAACCTGTTGAGGAGTTAACTGCCAATATCGATGAACTTATCAAAGTAGTCAAGTCCAACAAAATCAAAAAACTGGCTCTCTGTGCCACCATGGGTCCTTGTGTTAAAGTCGAGATTACGAAGTAATCGATGATCCTCGATTTCAATCGGGATCGATTCTGTAAATTATTTAAACCCTCTCAAAGTTTTTGAGAGGGTTTTTTGGTAAAATAAACCAATACATGACCTATTCCTCAATTACCAAAAAGAGCCAAGTTAATCTCGTTTTCCTTCATGGGTGGGGTGGCTGTTGGCAATCCTGGTACCCAATTCTAGAACGACTTAAAAATGATTTTAATCTTTATGCCCCCGATTTACCTGGTTTTGGCAAAGAACCCATCACCTCTCCTTATAACCTAGAAAACTATGTCGACTTTGTCGTTGATTTTATTATCAAAAATAAAATTAAAAACCCAATTCTCATTGGTCATTCGTTTGGGGCTGCAATTATTTCCAAAATCGCCGCCAACAAACTAATCCCTTTATCAAAAATAATCTTAGTCGATGCCGCCTCTATCCGCCACCCATATTCACCTTACCAAAAAATCAAATTTCGACTGATCAACTCTCTAAAAAAAATTATCCCTTTTACCCAAGATATTTATTATAAAATTTTTAAACTCCAAAATTCCGACTACGCCGCCCTCAAGGGCAACCCAATTCTTCAACAAACATTCAAAAATGTTATTCAACAAGATTTAACCGACGAGTTACCCAAAATCGATGCCACCACTCTCATTATTTGGGGTAAAAACGATAATTCTACTCCACTCTCTGACGGTAAAATTATGCAAAAATTAATCCCCAATTCCACTCTAAAAATTTTTGAGGACACTTCCCATTTTTGTTACCTTGATGACCAACAACAATTTGTCACTGAAGTTACCAACTTTATTAAATCATGAAAACCCGTAATCTAATTTACCTTGCTCAACTTGAAGAATACGATATCAATCGAATTAAATTATGGTTAAAGAATAATCCCAATAAATCTGTTGAAGAAATCAAACACCACCTTGTTTGGACCCCAAAAACTGTTTTTATTTTTCTAAAAACGGCTTTCTTAAGTTTATTCATTGGTAATCAAAAAGCACTTTTTTTAGTTCTAACTGTGTTGACACCTTTTGATACATTTATTAAAAATATTATAGTGACTCTGGCTACCATAAAATTTAAAATATTCAATAAAAATACCGTAACTATTGGCGTTACTGGATCATGGGGTAAAACAACCGTCAAAGAAACCCTTTACTCAATTATCAAAAAAAAATCAGCTGTTGCAGCCACTCCTTCAAACCACAACACCCTTTTAGCTATTGCCAAACAAGCATTATTTTTATCACCTAAAACCAAAATATTTGTTTGTGAAATAGGTGCTTACAATGTAGGCGATATCAAAAAAGTTTGCCAAATTGTTCACCCCAAAATTGGTATTTTAACCGCCATTGGACCAATGCATTTGGAGCGTTTTGGTAGTCTAGACAATATCTTAAAAGCCAAGATGGAACTAGCTGAAAATCTTTCACCAAATGGACTTTTTTTGGCTCCAAAAAATTTATTTAGTAAAATTAAAGATTTTTCTCTCCCAAAAAATATTAATTATTTTTCAGACTATCAAGAAATCTATTATTTTTTAGGCAACCAGTTTAATATTTCCAAATCTGACATTGATTCTACTCTCAAGTCCCTACCCCCTGTTGAACACCGCCTCCAAATTATCCAAAACGGTCCAATTACTGTTATCGACGATGCTTACAATTCCAACCCTGCTGGTTTTAGATTAGCTCTCGACAGCCTCAAAAAGACTAAATCAGACAGCAAAATTTTAATTACCCCAGGAATGATTGAAATGGGGCAACTTCAAGACGAAGAAAACCAAAAAATTGCTACTTACGCTGGCTCAATTTGTGACCATATTATAATTGTTGGCCAAACCAACCAAGAATCACTAACCCAAGGTGCAAAACTTGCCAAAACTAAAGTCAATATCCATCAAGCCCTCGACCTCAAATCAGCCAACGAACTCCTCCCTTCAATTATGTCCAAAAATTCAGCCATTCTTTACGAAAACGACCTTTCCGATCAATATTTTTAAAATTTACTTCCGCCGTCAGCCTTTTTCAATAGTTTTGAGTCAAAACTATAATTAATTTTATTACGCTTGTTGTATCTTTCAAACCCCAGCTCTATTAATTTATCCAACATTTTGGCAAACGGATAACCACTCTTTTCCCACAGATAAAAAGATAACGACCCAGGTAGGGTATTAATTTCGTTAATATAAACAATTTCCTTTTTAATATTCACCAAAAAATCAATCCGAGCCACTCCCGATGCCCCCAAAGCTTTAAAAGCCCACAAAGCAAAATCTTGGATTTTTTTAGTCAAATTTTTACTAATTGGTGCTGGTACCAATCTCGACAAATTTGCCATTCCTTTAGCTTTACCGCCTTTTAGGTATTTATCTTCATAAGACAACAAAGTATTAGCTTTAATTGGTTGTTCACAAACTGACACTTGGGCTTCTTCAAATCCCATAACCGACACATTTATTTCATCAATGTCTTCCAAACATTCCTCAATCAAAACTTTAGTATCAAACTCTTTGGCCACATCAATTGACCATTCTAATTCTTTTTTGTTTTTAGCCATATTAATCCCCACACTCGATCCCAAATTTGCTGGTTTAACACACATCGGATAACCAATTTTCTTTTCCAGTCTTTCAATCACTTCTTTTTTATTTTCTAGATATTCTTTTGACAAAAACCATTCATATCTAACCACCGGCAAACCCTCTTTTTCATAGACTGCTTTTTGAATCACTTTATCCATCCCTACTGCTGCGGCCAGCACCCCGCAACCTGTGTAAGGCACTCCCAACATTTCCAACATCCCTTGAAGTGTTCCATCCTCACCATAAGTTCCGTGAATGGCGGGCATTATAATATCAAACTCAATTGGTTTTCTAAAAAACCCCTTAAGTGGCATTATTTTTCTTTGATTAGATACTATCGATTGTTGGTATTCACCCAAACCAATTTTATTCTTCAATTCTAAATTTTTATAATTTTCTATTTTTTTCAAAGCTTCACCGCTCCACCACTTCCCTTGTTTGTCGATATACAACGGAATCACTTCATATTTATTTTGATCTAAATTTGCCAAAATCTGCATTGCCGTTACCACCGACACTTCATGCTCCACACTTCTACTACCAAACACCACCGCTACTCTTGTTTTGTTCATAACTAATATTTTAACACTCTCTATCCCTTAAATTCCTTATCCTTTTTCATTTCTCTTTCAATCAAGTGTCGTAAAAATACAGACTTAGGAATCATCCTTTTGTGAGCGACCCAATCCAAATAATTTAAAATTTTGGGACTTACAAAAAAATTAAATCTCATATCAACCAAACACTTGGCCTTGTTGATTGAGTCTGATATTACCTGTTCTATATTTTCTTTTTTATATTCAGCCAAAATTAATTTTGGATTAACAATTCCCTTAACAAAAACAGGGTCCATTTCAGAAGTATAGATAGCAATTACTGGCTTGTTTTCTTCCATTGCCTTGCTCAAGATAAACCCCATCGACACACTATGGCCCGATATTTCCATTACCACAATATCAGCCTTTTTTATGCACTTTATTACATGTAAATAGTTTTCTTTTTTTGTTTCGATTGATTCTTGGCTTAAATCTTTTATCCCGCTTTTAATCCATTTTAAAACTTTATCACTCACCATTTTATGTTCACTACTTATTGCCTTATAAATCCGAATATAAAAATCCGAATCTTTTGCCACTAATCTCGATGATGCTACAAAATATACCTGCATTGACTGTATTTTACTATATAAATACCCTAAATTTTCATCTTATTTTTGTAAAATTCAATGTCCATTTTTATTACCTCATCCCAAGACTGTTTTAAATTATGATCACTCCCCTCTCGAATATCCAAATAAACTTCTTTGTTATATTTTTCGAGCTGCTTTTTAAAATTTTCTTGCCATTTTACCTTACACCATACATCTGCAGTTCCTTGATGAATCAAAATTGGCGCCTCAATCCAGCTATAAAAATTATCGATTGAATAAAGTTTACTGTCATATTCTTTCTCAAAATCCTCTATCCGTTTTTTCACAATCAATCCCCCCTCGCTATCATCCATTGTCTCCAAAATACTTCTAGGAAACGGATTAGTCATAGGTGCCCACAGTACTGTTGGATAATTCTGACTGGTAATTTCCAACACCGATATAGCAATCTGACCTCCATTGCTGTGTGACCAAATTCCAATTTTCCCACTATCAACATATTTCAGCTTTTTAACCGATTCTATTAAATCCAAGACACTTACTGGTTTTTCAAATCTAGCTTCCAAAATATCTTTAGATTCACCGTCTGACAATCCAAACCCCAAAAAATCCAAACTAATAGTCACAAAACCATTTCTTGCCAACTCGTCTGCCGCCTTCCAACTCCCCGATCCCACAAAATACCCTTCTGAATCAGCAAACCCTCTAATCATAATAATAGCGGGTTTACCCGCCGTAGTCGCACCATTACGGGACGAAGGCGGGCTGTCTGGGACATTCATCATGCCACTAATTTTCTTTCCATTACTTGTAAAAGTTATCGCTCTGCTTTCAAAATTATTTTCTTTTATTATTCCTTCTTCTTTATATTTTTCTATAATCGTCGCTCTCGCTTCTTCCACCACCAACACTTTACCAATTTCACTTATTACTGATCCTTTATTTTCTCTCTTTCTTAAATTTTCAAAATTATATTGGGCTAAATAACCGGTATTTTTCACAATCTTTATATCTTCCTCACTAACCTCTTTTTTTTCATTTTGATCAAGCCATTTCCAACCCAAACCTTTTGGACTCAACCAATTATTTTCATTATCATAAATTTTTCCTATTCCAAAACCAACCACCCCAAAAACTAAAAAAATAATTATGATTAAAAATATTTTCCTCACTTATTTAGTTTACCCCATTATTTATAAAGTTTAGAAATTAGGCATTAGAAATTAGACATTTAAAATGTGTCCTATAATTTGACATAATCTCTCGTTTTGCTATAATTTCGTACTATAAATCTTATATAGAATAAAGCAACTAATATTTAAAATATCTGCAGTTGTTATTGTTATTGTTATTTTTATTTGATTTAAGCTCTTTAAGAGTTTATTGTTTTTTTGGGATTATGGTCACTTTTGTGACCTAATAATATATTAAGGAGGCGCTCTCATGTTTTTTGGCAAAAAGAAAAGGACTGGCTCCAGTGCTTACAACCCCATTACCCCAATCACCCTCAAAAAAGTTCCGCTTACCCAACCCTCTCAAAAAGAAATCACCCCGTTCACAACACCTGCTGTCGATACCAATCACACCATCGTAGTACACGAAAGGCCAACCCTCCCCTGCATGCACATCCTTGAAAAAACACCATAAACTCTTACCGGCGGGACACGCATTTTTTAATTTAATTTGCGTGTCCCTTTCTTTTTATCTCAATTTATCCCCCTTAACAATTACTTTTTTCTTTCCTATAATCTTTTCTAACTTAAAAAATTATTAATTTATAACAAAATTTACATGGGACACAGACCAGAAATCTACGACGAAGAAAATTATTTTGACAATTCAAAATCCACCAGACAAAAATTGTTCGACCCCCTAGACCCATCGTTCAAAGACGAACATCCGCAAACTCCCCACTCAGACAAAACACCTCCAAATTTAACCTTAAACGATGGTATCCGATATGAAAAAGTAGTCTCTCGTAAACCATATTAACTTCAAAAACATCTATTTTATTCTGTTTTTTACAAAATATATCCTATAACTTGAATTTGTCATCACACTTTTGATATAATCCACCTCAGATTAAGAAATAAAGCTTTTTTTAATCTAACCGCACTTTTTCAATTAGGGAAATGGATAAAATACCCAAAAGGTATTTAAAATAAAAAAAAATAGGGGGT
>CAZCYK010000022.1:0-10117 GCA_964502975.1 uncultured Gammaproteobacteria bacterium
ATAATCCAATGAAGTTTTCTCTTCTTCAGGAGAATCTAAACCTTGCCCTAACCAACGTATCCCGTTTTGTTTCTTCTAAAAACCAACTACCAATTTTAAATAATATTTTATTAGCAACCGATCAGGGTCGTCTTAAATTATCAGCTACCAATTTAGAGTTAAGTATTAATTATTGGATTGGTGCCAAAATTGAACAAGAGGGAAGTATTACTATTCCCTCAAAAGAAATTACTGAATTTATTTCTTATTTGTCCACCGGTAAATTAGATTTATCTCTTAATCAAGAAAATAATCTTTTGACAATTTCTTCAGAAAAAACCGAATCCAAATTTACTACCGCACCATCTTCTGATTTTCCTGAATTCCCTCAGATTGATAAAAATTCTTTGTTTGAAATTGATTTAAATGTTTTTTCTCAATCAATTTCCCAAATTGCTTTTTCAGCCGCACTCGACGACACCCGACCAGTCCTAACCTCAATTCTTTGTCAGTTTAGTAAAGACAATTTAACTCTGGTTGCCACTGATGGTTTTCGGTTGTCTTTTAAAAAAATAAAACTAACCCAAGAAATTAATTTAAAAGACGATCAACCAATTACTGTTTTGGTTCCTGCCAAAAGTTTAATCGAAGTCACTAAGCTCGCTAAAAACAATCAAAAAATTAGAATAGGTCTAACATCAGACAATCACCAGATAGTGTTTATTCTAGACGACATAGAGCTATCATCTCGACTTATAGAAGGAGAGTTTCCAAACTACGAAAAACTAATTCCCGACTCTTATACCACCAAGGTTTTTATTAACCGCGATGAACTGCTTCAGTCGGTAAAGATTGCTTCAGTCTTTGCCAAAGAGTCAGCCAATGTGGTTAAGGTTAATATCAAAAATAATAATCTCGAACTCAGTGCCAATGCTCCCCAAATTGGTCAAAACAAAGTCAATTTAGAAACTAAAACCGAAGGTGAAAATTTAGAAATTGCCTTCAATTACAAATTTTTAACTGATTTTCTTTCCGTCTGTAAATCACCCGAAATTCTGATAGAACTCAATGAAAGTCTTACTCCAGTTTTTTTTCACGATCAATCCGACCCATCCTTCACTCATATAATCATGCCGGTTAGACTTCAAGACTAATTAGTTTGCCAGATTTTAAATACCAACATCGAAGTCATTATTGCGGTCAATATTATTACTAAAGAATATTTTTTTAAAAATTTCATCAAATCCAAATAATTTCTATTTTTCTAGGATTATTTCCAGTCGAATAAAATAACCAACTATTAACTTCTTCTTTTACTTTATTTTTATCATCAATTATTGACCTTACTGTTAATTTTTTGTTTTGGTAATCAAATTCTTCGATTATAAAATTAGTACTTATATAAGGCAGAAAATCAGAAAAATCATAATTTGGCATCATATCTAACTCTTCTGCTTCTTCTCTACTTAATTTTGTTATAAAGTCATATCTATCCTCTTCTTCCATTTCTAAAATTTCTTCTCTAGTTTTATTTCCAAAAGTAATATTGTAGATTACTGTCGGGGTCGGTGAAATTAAATTATTAATTATATTTTCTGGTTTAGTTTCAACAGTGGGTGTTATTTTTGATAAATTACTATTTTTATTGTCTTTTATCTGGATAGTAATTTTTACTGTCAATATTAAAACAACGATAATAAATAAAATTACTATTAAATAGTTTTTCTTCATCCAGTTAATTAATTGCATATTTAATTAAATATTTTTTAATAATATTTTTTTTGAAAAATATTAAATTGCATCCCATTATCAATTCCTCTACCGGTACAAATATTAACCAAGCCAGTTGTTACTCCGCTACCACTACCAGAATGAGCAAATTTAACTGTTTCGCCTTCATATGCAACAATAAGTGCAAAATGATAACTTTCTCCTTTTCTAATTACTAACCCATCGCCAGGCTCAATCATATTTTTTATACTGTCACAAAAATTCGGATTTATAGGATACTCTTTTTTCGATCCAACACTACCCCTTCCATTAATTTGTACCCAATCTCTAAAAGCTGCACAGTCAATACCTAGATAAATATGACCATGATCATCATCATAAGAAGACCCCCATCTAGAGTATAGTCCTTTTCCATCATACCCTCCCCAAGAATAGGGGACCCAGTAGTCAAATTCATAAGCCAAATATTGACCAGCATAAACAACCCCACACCTGTTACCATATTCACTGCCGACAAATTCTTCTAATTGTTTATTATAGTCTTCAAGAGTGTTTGTTAATAGTTGTGGTGTCACCATAGTAAACTCTTTGTTTCTCTTAAAATTAACTTCCATACCTACTCCACAACTTTTTATTCTTCCATCTTCCATATATGTAATTTCTCCATGCAATAAAGGTGTACCCTCATTTCCATTCTCTCCATCGGTTTCTAATCTAGGAACCAGACCTGAAGCCTTACCATTAGTTATTATCATATCAACTACAAAAAATACTATAAAAAAACCAACCAACATTGGACCAATCATTTTTATTCCAAGTGACCCAACTAATTTTGTTGGTAAAGCCACTGCAGTATTTAAACCCTTTACAACAGATCCTCCAATTTTCCCAAAATTATTAGCCAAAAATTTTTTTGTTCCGATACCTGCCTTGCTTAGTCCATTATTAACTGATTTTTTTAAAAAGTTTGTTCCTTTTGTAACCAAATTTTGTGGCCCACTAGTTATCCAGTTAGCTATTTTTTGGTGATTATAAGTGGCTTCACTAAGTTGTTTCGGTCTTTGTTTCGACAAACTGACAGCTTCATGACCAGTGTCAATTTCTTCCAAACCCTCACCTAAATGATATTCACTATTGTCATACACTTTATTTAAACTATCAGCCAATGTCCGAGTTTCAACTTCTTCTGTTAAACTTTTTTTTAGATTTTCCCCTTGTTGATAAACCGAAACTGTTTCATTATTTTTTTTTGCCCACTGACTCAATTCTTCAACTGCTTGTTCGACTTCCAATTTTTTTTCAGTGTTTGCCGTCAATTCTCCCTCAGATAAAATTCTTAACAAAGCTAATGTTATATTATCACTGCTCTTTAAATTGTTCAGTAGATTTTTTTTTAGTTCAGCTTTTAGACTCTCTTCTAAATATCTTTTATCACCTGCCAGTCTTTTTGACAGCTTACCAATATATCCGTCAACATCAATTTTTTGTTTAACATCAATATCCATTATAAAAATTATAGCAACTAAGCCATCTTTTTATTAAACAATTCCATTACCAAACAAATCATCGTAGTCTTTTTTATCGGTATCATTCTTTTTATCTTCAATCGGTTTATCATTTTGATTTACAGAATTGAACACTGGTTGAGGTTTTTTTACCAATTGCTGCGGTTGAGGTATTTTAACTTCCTCTGTTTTTACAAAAATTGGTTTTTGATTTGTATCAGAGCTAACAACTTCAGTTTTTAATGGTTCAAATTTTGGCAGTGGCGGTAAGTTTGGGTTTTTTAATGGTGTATCATTTTGAAACAAATTACCTTCTTTTTTAATTTCACTTGGTTTGTTGTTTTCCAAAGCTTCCAACTCACTAATTTTTCTTTCCAAAGTTACATCAATACTTTCATTTATAGTAGGTTTCGCTTCAGGTTCTTCTTTTTTAATCTCTGGTTCAGCTTTTTCTAATAAATCATTAATTTTATTATCAGTTTGGTTTTTTTGTTCTTCAACTAGCGGTTTTTCTTCTTTCTTTTCAATAATCAAATTATTTGTCTTTGGGGGGAGAGGAGTGTTGATTATATCTTTATTTACTTCTTTTACTTTTTCGTCAATTTTAATCAATGGTTTAGCGTTTTTCTTTTTCAAAACATCTTCTGGGTTTGAAGTAATCAAAGCATGTTCTTCATCAGAGGAAATAACCTCTATGGCAACATGATTTTGGCCTGCAAAAAATATTCCTTGTCCCTTACCAGCGGTTAATAATAATTGTTTTTCTCCCTGGCTCAAATAAAAAACCTCTCCAATTTGGTCAATTGCTGCCGTATGTTGTTTTAGCAATATTTGAATTGCGCTGTTGGTTACGATTTCTTTTCCATAAGGTGTTTCCAAAAAGTCATCTACATCTTGGGTTATTGTTGTCACCCCCAAATAATATTTTCGACCCCTTTTAACAATTCCTCTTAAAAATGAAGCCGAATCTTCGTATTGCATCAAATACCAAGCCTCATCAACTACCAAAATTCTCTTTTTCAAACTTCCTTTAACTACTGTCCAGATATAATCCAAAATAATATGCATGGCTACTGGCCTAAGGGTTTCCTCCAGATTTTTAATCCCGAAGACTACAAACGGATTTGTTAAATTTACAGTAGTTTTTTGGTTAAAAATTCCTGAAAAAGACCCTTTAATATATTTTTCTAACCTAGCGGCTAATAGTCTAGATTTTTCATCTTCCATCCCAATTAATGATTTATACAAATCTTCAATCAAGGGCGGTTCTTTTTTCTGAGTTGTTGGGTCTGGGGTTATCCCTTTCATCTTGTAAGCATCCATTATAGATTTGTCCAAAATTGATTCTTCAATCGGATCAAGTTTTCCAAGCATTACCTTCATGAGTTTATGAACTGTTAGAACCTTACTATTCAGTGCATTTTCTCCTTCTTCTTCCACCAAAGACAAATCAAATGGATTTATTTTAGAATCTTCACCATAACCAAAAGCTATGTATTGTCCTCCCACGGAGTTAGCCAAGTCACGATATTCATTTTCTGGATCAATAATTATGATTTCAGTTCCCAACATCAAAGATCTCAACACCTCGAGTTTTATCATATATGATTTTCCCGCCCCAGCGGTTGCAAACACCACCGAATTGTAATTTGGCATTGAAAATCTATCAAAAATTATTAATGAGCCGTTGTGAGAATTTATTCCATAGACTACTCCCTTATCATCAGACAAATCGGAAGAGACAAAAGGAAAAGTGGTCGCCAATGAAGTTGTATCCATATTTCTAGTCACATTTAATCGATCCTGTCCTAAGGGGAGTCCAGTAACAAAACCATCTTCCATTTGCAAGGTGGCTCTTTTTGTTACTACCAGTAACGAACCCAAAGCCGCCTCTAACCCTTTATTGATTTTGTCCAATTCTTCTTTTGAATCGGCCACAATTGTTATATAAAGACCAAATTGAAAAAACCTTTCTTCTCCTTTTACTAAGTCTGCTTGAAGGTTTAGAGCGTCTTCGAGTTTTGCCTGTGTTCCTGGATTAACCAATCTACCTCTTTGAATATCGGTGCTTATTTCTGCTTCCATTTCAGTTATCTTTCTTCTTAAATCATCCAAAATTGCTTTTCCGTCAGTCGGGTAAATATACATTGACAAACTCAAAGCGACATCAAAATTAATTAAATAAGACAACCAATTCATACCCACAAACCGAGGATAACCGACCACAAATAAAGTTCGATAATATTTATTATCAATTTGAATATGATTGAAATCAACCTCCAGCGAAGACGGGGCAATAATGTCTTTAACCGAAACTAAACCATCAGCAAATGGTTTTTTTTCGTTTATTACCTTTTTTTGAACATCAGTCACTTCTGGTGTAGAAATTAGCGGTTTTTCGGCCAGTTTTTCTTTTTTATTTCCAAATAATTTCATTTTTTTTATTTAGCAGTTACTACTGGGTTAGTAAAATTAGTGTTTTGTAGTTTTTGGTTTTGAGCCACATTTTCATTATAAATAGCATAAAACATTTCAATTAGTTCTTTGTTAGTCAACGGTCGAATGTCTAAACCCAACCTTAAAAACAATCTTATCAGATGGTCTTTTTTTGGAGCCAAACTCTCTTTAGCTTTTTCAAGGATGTATTCTTTAGGAAAAGGCAATTGAGTTTTTCCACTTTTGTTTACCTTAAATACTTCTTTTAGTGTTTGCTTACCAGCACTTTTAATCCCCAACTCTAAAGTCGAAAATTTAACAATAACATAAAAAGTTTTTGACAAAACATCGTTTCTTTTGACTGTTTCTTCAACAAATTTCCTATAGCTTATTATCCTTTTTTTGAGCAATTCATTTGTTTGTTGTTTTTCTGCTGTTATTAAATTTTTCAAATAAACTCCGACGTCTTTTGTGGCAGACTTTATCATTATTTGAATCGGGAAATTTAGTGAATTCAAAATACCCCCATATGCATAGACCAAAGATGCCTGTTCTTGTTCCGACAATAAATCAAAATTTACTGAAGAAAGTTGCATTACTGCAGCACAAGATCCGTCTTTAAGAAGCACCATATCGTCAACAATATCCTCAATCGGCAGATGTTCTTGAGTGCTTCCTTTGATAGCTATTTTTAATGGGTCAGTTATCATAAGTATTTAATTAATCATAAACTAATTTTGAGCAATAATTTTAATTGGGTCAATTATTTGACCGGTCAGATCAACATTAACTCTGTCAAAAGTGTAACCATCCTTTTCCGCAATTATTAGATATCTACCACTAGCTAGAGGGGTTGAAATTTTAAATTGTCCCAAGGAATTAGTCTTAATCACTCTCGTTGGACTCCCATGTTCGTCTTGAATTTCAATAATTACTCCGTCAACTATTTTTCCGTCTTGATTGGTAGCCATTCCGACGATTAAATTGGCAACGTCTGGTCTGTTTGGCATGGGTATAGTCCCAAAAACCGCTTTTCCTGTTGCCTCTAATTTATCTTTTTTCAGGTTCAGATCTATTGTTTGTTTTTGAGAGCCAACTTCTTCAGCTATTTCACTTTTTGACTCCAATAAACCCTCTTTTTCTAATTTTGTTCCGACTTTTTCATTAGTTGTCAAATTTTTAGTTTCTTTTCCAACGATATTTGTTTGACCTTTGGTTGTTTTGTTAACTAGCCCTCCAAAAACTCCTTTTTTATCAATTGTCATTGTGCCCTCAGTAACCTGTTTTTTTACTGAAACAAACAGGTTCTTATTTTCCACCGCTTTTACATTCCCTTCTTCGTCTTCTTCCAAATAAGATGACCCTAACCAACTACTGTTATCATTATTTTTTTTGTAAATAAAAATAGTCGGAGAATAAATTGACCTAATAAAAGATGTTATCCATGTTTCAAGTGGCCTATCTTCAAAAGGTAAAAAAGCTAATGCTAACCCTAAACCACCAAACAAAAACATTAATGGCCATTTAAAAATAATCATTAAATTGGTTGAATTAATTAAAATGGCGATAATTATTCCTGCAGCCGCTTTCAAAAATTGCTTTAGAGTCATATCTCCCACTAATTTAAATTCGTAGGATGATATTTGCTGTGGAATTGCATGTTGTTCCATCATTAAATTCTATCAGCTCTGGTTAAAATTTTCCCACCCTGAATAATTTTGTTTTTTAGACTTCTCCCTTTTTTAAGGGGAGATGTCTCGATTTATCGGGACAGAGGGGTTTGGTTTTGCTAAACTAAGGTATGTCCAAACTTTTGATTGTCGATGGTCATGCTGTTATTCATCGAGCCTATCATTCCATCCCAAAATTATCTTCTGGTGGCCAACCAGTTAATGCTCTCTATGGGTTTTATTCCATGCTTTTATCTGCTGTTTACCAGTTAAAACCAAAATACTTAGTAGTATGTCTTGATTCACCTGGCCCGACTTTTCGACAAGCGGAGTTTGTCGGTTATCGTGCCAAGCGTAAAACCCCCGACCAGGATTTGATTTCTCAACTTCCACTTCTAAAATCAACTCTAGAACAATCCCTTATCAAAACTTTTTCTCTTGGTGGTTTTGAGGCCGACGACCTTATTGGCACCATCTCTCGTTACTCCGCCAAAAAGAAATTTATTGACGAAGTGGTGATAATTACTGGTGATAAAGACTTGATGCAACTGGTCACCCCCAAAGTTCATCTTCTAATGCCGATCCGAGGCCTTTCTGAAACAAAAATATTTAAACCCCAAGATGTGGTCGAAAAACTAGGTGTTAACCCAAAACAGGTGATTGATCTAAAAGCTCTGATGGGTGATATGTCCGACAATTATCCTGGTGTTGCCGGCATTGGGCCAAAGGCCGCTATAGATCTTTTGTCCGAGTATCAAACACTAGACAATGTTTACCAAAATATTGACAAGATTAAGCCATCATTTAGGGAAAAATTAATCAAAGAAAAAGACAATGCCTATCTTTCTCAAAAATTAGCCACCATTATTGACAACATTCCTCTAGATTTCAAATTATCTCAATCTCGTTGGGGTGATCAAATTATTTTTAACTTAGATAAATTATTCAGGAGTTATAATTTTAAATCTCTTGTTTCTCGTCTAGATCAAAAGTCTAAACCTCAACAATCGTCCTTGTTTTAAATCAAAATAACCAATAAACCAATTAATCCAAACAAATTACAATGACCAATAACCAAGTTTTAAAACCAAAATTCGACCTTGAAGATCGTACTCTATCTTTTGCAAAAAAAATTATTAAATTATGTCAAGGACTACCAAATAATACAGTTAATTTTAAATTAATAGATCAAATAATTCGTTCTGCAGGTTCTATTGGAGCTAATTATCGAGAAGCCAATGATGCACTTGGAAAAAAAGATTTTCTTCTACGACTCAGAATTTCCAGAAAAGAAACCAAAGAAACTTTATTTTGGTTACAATTAATTGTGGAAGCCAATCCAAAATTTGAAGAAGAAATCGCTCTATTAATTGATGAATGTAGTGAAATTCGTAATATACTTTCAGCTATTATTAATAAAGTAAACCTAAAAACCAATGCTTAATTATCATTATTATAATCTTGTATCTTGTTTCTTGGTTATTGCTTATTGTTTAAAGTTTGTTTCTTGGTTATTGTTTCTTGGTTATTACTTATGAAAGTAGCTCTTGTTCAAGATTACATCAAAGAATTTGGTGGAGCTGAAAGTGTTTTAGAAACATTGTCGGACATCTTCCCCTCAGCGCCTATTTATACCTCAATTTACCGCCCAAAATATCTCGGCCCTCACCAACAAAGGTTAGAAAAAAAATGGCAAGGTCGGATTCATCAAAGTTTTTTTCAATATATTCCCTTTGCTCAAAAAATTATTAGTCCTCTTCGGCTTTTGTCTCCCTTAGCCTTTAAGTCATTTGATTTTTCCAAGTTTGACGTAATTATTACCTCCGCCACTGGAGCTTATTTTCCCAATTCTTTAAACAAAAAATCAGCCAAACTAATTTGTTATTGCCACACTCCACCACGATATCTATATGGTTTGCCTACTGCGCGTAAATTTACTCAAAATAAATTTATAAAATTTATTATTAATATTCTTAATCATTTCCTCCGTATATGGGATTTTCGTTATTCCCAAAATGTTGATCAATACGTAGCCAACTCGACTACTACTGCCACTCGTATCCAAAAATTCTACCGGAAACAATCACTTATTATTAACCCACCTGTCGAATTGCCCGACGTAGCCTTAGCGAAGGCGGGACGACGTGATTCTGTTGTCATCAACCCCCCCGTCGATCTTCCTAGTTCTAAAAATACTAAATACTTAATACCAGATACTAAATACTATCTTGCCGGAGGTAGATTAGCCCAAGCCAAACGTTTTGATATTGCCATTGAGGCCTGCAATCAACTTGGTCTAAAACTAAAAATTTTTGGACGTGACTTTTCTGGAGTATTAGACCATCTTAAAAAGATTTCTGCTTCGTCCGCCAAAGCTTTTGCGGCGGCGGAGTCCAACATTGAATTTGTTGGTGAGGTCAATCAAGAAGAAAAAGCTAAACTTTACCAAAACGCTACAGCTTTTATTTTTTCTGCCGATCAAGAAGATTTTGGAATTGTCCCTGTTGAATCTATGGCTTATGGTTGTCCTGTTATTGCCTACCGTAGTGGGGGAGTTACCGAGACTGTTGTCGATGATAAAACCGGTGTATTTTTTAACGAATTAACAGCCGAATCTTGTGCCCAAGCTATCAAAAAATTCCAAAAACTAAATATCAAACCTGCCGACTGCATCTCCCGCGCCTCTGAATTCTCCACTGCCAAATTTATATCTAAAATAAAAAAACTAGTTTCACAAATCTAATTCTTTCCAAATCTTATTTTGTGCCTCGTCAAAACTCAACAATTCTTCGTCAT
>CAZCYK010000023.1:0-10060 GCA_964502975.1 uncultured Gammaproteobacteria bacterium
TGAGACGAGTGTCCAAAACTATATCTGACATTGTTTCTCGGCCTAAATCACTTTTACCAGTCTTAAATTCATCAAAACAGTTTTTATAGTCCCAGCCTAATTCACTAAACAGCCTGATTGTTGGTTGCTCAACTAATTGGTCTTCAGTATATTCTAAAAATTTTGTCATAGTATCTCTGGCCTTATTTTAATATCAAGTCCTTCAACATCCAACTCACCAGATATGAGTTTGGGGAGTAGAAGATTTTTTGCTTTTGTAAGCATTTCGTTTTTATCTACAAGATTACTTATTAACTCTCTGATTTTCCCAACTTTTTCTTCAAAACTATTTAATAAATCAATGTCTGGAACTGGAATTTTGATGTCTGTTATTACCTTAGCACTAGCACTTTGTCTTGTTGTTCCATTACTAGCTCCGTTGATGTAATTTTGATACTTATCGGAGTTCAAAAAATAGAATAAATAGTAAGGAGAAATTATGTTTTTTACTATTCTTAATCTAATTAAGTAAGAGGCGAAGACTGCATCAATTTCTTTCTCAACTATACCTATTTTCCCTGGGTCAGCCATTCTTATTATGAGAATATCTTTGATTTCAAGTTTGTATTTTTTATAATCGCTTTCACTGATTGGACAATATGGAACTTCATCCCACACAATATAACTTTTCTTATTTATATCTGTTCCTCTTAAATAATGTGGCCCTACTACTTCGTTTTTAGCTGATTCTGTATACCCATATTGGGTTGACACTAAATCTGATAATTTATATTCAGTGAACGAACTGTCATCTTTCATAAAATAATTTTCATAGATTGACTCTGTGGCTTTTTCTAGTTTTTTTATTCTATTATTGTTGTTTTCAATCAAATCATCATAAGCAGAAATAATAGAAGCAATTTTCTGTTGAGTCTTCTCTGTTGGAAGACAAATTTCCATTTTTCTAAGAATGTCAGTATTTACATTTTGTATTGCTGACCCATATGCATTTTTGTAAAAATAATCTCTATTAAATTGAAGATAATAATATAAAAAATTAGCATTTAATCCACAAAAGTTTTTTATGTATAACCAACCGTCGTGGATACACGCATCAATTCCTAAAAATTGTGCATAACCAAGAGTCCCGCTTGTAGCCATTATCAGTGAACCTTTTGGTAATAACCTACTAAAAGATGCCCCATATTCGTTAACTTTCTCTTTTGTTTCGTAAAGATATTTTCCTGATTTTGTTGCGTCAGCAATTTTTACCCAAGGGATATTGCCATTTATAAAATACTTTTGGTCTGCAATTGGACGGGGAGACGAACCTCTCCCGATTTCACACATTTCTCCAAGTTTAAGAGTTTTCCAAGTATTTTTAATCATTTTTCAGAATTTGACTAATTATTGAATCAATATAATTTTCTAATTCTTTACCTTTTATTCTTAATTCGGTTAATTCACCTGTTATTTTTTTTAACTGTAATTCAAAGTCTTCTTTTTCTACTGAAATCATTCCACTTCCTACATATCTTCCAGGATTAAGACTATATCCTTGTTCTTCAACCTCTTTTCTAGTGGCGATTTTACATAGACCAGCAACATCTTGATATTTTAATTCTGGAAATTTTTGTTTGAATTCTGATTCTTGGCCGACTAAAAATTCTGGTGCTTCGCCTCGGTATAGATTGACTATATTAGCAATAAACTCAATCTGTTCTGGCGTAAACTCTCGGTGTGCTTTGTCTATTTGAGTAAAAATTTCCCTCGCATCAATAAAGAGGATTTTATCTTTTCTATCAGCCGTTTTACCCTTATCAAAAAACCAGAGAGAACAAGGTAATACAACTGTATAAAAAAACTTTGGTCCAATGGAAACCATTACATCAACAGCTCCAGTTTTAATTATCTCTTTTCTAATTTCTAATTCAGAGTTACCTGCGTCTCCTGCTGCCGACGACATAACAAATCCTGCTCTACCAGTTGGTTTTAAGGCACTAAAGAAATTATCTATCCAGAGATAATTAGCATTGTCGTTTGACGGTATTCCTAACTCATAGCGTTTATCATTTTTAATTTTTTCTTTATCAACTCCATTAACATTAAATGGTGGATTGGCCATTACATAATCAAACTTACCCAGACAACTATGTCTGTCTTCATAAAAAGTATTGCCTTGGCGAATATCACCCGATAATCCGTGAACAGCTAAATTCATTTTGGCCAATTTTACAGTTTGAGCTGATTTTTCTTGACCGTAAACCATAATTTCTGAATTTGGGTTTTTGTGATGAGTCTCAATAAACTTGGCACTTTGAACAAACATACCGCCAGAACCACAAGCCGGGTCGTAGATTCTTCCGTGGAATGGTTCAATAATCTCAACAATCAATTTAACTAAAGAGGTTGGAGTAAAGAACTCGCCACCTTTTTGACCTTCTCCTTTGGCAAATTCTCCTAAAAAGTATTCGTAGATTTTTCCAAAGACATCGCCTTCCACATCCATAGGAATTGAGGCGAATGTTTTTAATAGACTGATTAGAGTATCGTTTTCAAGACGGTTATAAGTTTTTGGTAAGACATCTTTTAACTCTTCATTTTCGCTTTCAATTCCTTCCATTGCTTTATTGATAGCCTTTCCATAATCTGTTCCTTCTGGGAGGTTTAACAGATACTTAAATCGGGAAAATTCAGGAAGATAAAGAACATTTTTTGCTTGATAATCAGTTTTTCCAGTGGACTTACGGCTGTTTGGGTCTTTATCTTTAATTTGAGACTCTATAATAGAAAACTTATGGTCGGCAAAACGAAGAAAAATTAGTCCTAATACTGGAGTGGAATACTCATAAGAATTGAGTTTAGAATTGGCTCGTAAATTGTCGGCAGCTGACCATAATTTTTTTTCTAATTCACCATTATTGTTTGTCATTTTTTATCTATCTATCTAATAAAATGTTATAGATTGATTATAACCCGAGAACACAGAATAAGGTTTATTTTATGTCTATCTTTAGTTTGTTAGCGAGTCGGATTAGTTTTTGATATTTTTTATTATCTACACTTTTTATATTTGCTAACTTACCACTAATAGACGCTATAGATGTGTTACTAATAATTCCTTTTTTAAGTCTGATGATTAACTGGCCACATTCTTTAATTATATTTTTTGGGACTGTTATTCGGTTGTTATCTATGGCTCTTCCTGTAATTTCTTTGTGTCTTTTCCCTGACCAAACTTTGATTTTCTTTGCCCGACAAGAATAACCATATTTTTGAAAAATTTTAATATAGTCGGCTATGTATAGTTCTGGTTTTCCTCCTGAAATGGAAAGGTCGTCCGCCCAAAGACTTGTTTTCATTTCTTTGTTTTGGCAAAAACTATCTAATTCACGGCACATTTTTGTAAGGCACAAAGCCACAACAACAGAGCTTGAAGGTGTTCCTTGAGGGACGACTCCTTTATATGTGACCAATTTAGTAATCAGCTTGGAGACTTTAGTTGAAAATCCTAATAAGTTTTTTAAGGTAAAACAGACTTTCTCTTCAGTGGTATTAGGAAAACAACTTTTAATATCTATAGTGACAACTGTTGGCGACCCAAGATGAATGAGAGCATTGTCGGTGATTGATTTTCCTTTAATAATTCCAAACATATAAGTTGGAAAATCATATTTTCTAAGTATTTTATGTAATCTTTTTTGAATTACTTTAGCGATTCCTTTGGTGCATTGAAATGGTCTTATTTTTCCTTTTTTGTCTTCCTTAGGATTGTCGTAGTAAAAACTATCTATATTTTTGGCAATATCTTTTATGACCTCTGGCTTAAAACCTAAATCGTGACACAAATCGTTGACGGAGAGATATTTTTTGAGTTTGGTAGATTCATTTTTATTATCCATTATTTACACTGACTAAAAGTTTTACTAATTCCTCTCCTATTTTTGCCCAATCTTTTTTATCAAGATTATTGATTTCATCCTCTTCTTTGGCCAACATCTCTATTAAATTAGTTGGAATAGATAATTTTTGAGTCACTAAATCTATTGTTCTTTGGGTGGGGATTCTTTTGTTTGATTCAATTCTGGAAATCAGACTTGGTTCTAAGCCAATTTTTTTGGCGAATTGAAACTGGGACATATTAGTAGCCCCTCTAATTATTTTGAAAGCGATATTGTAATTCATATCTTTTATAAAATCCCAAAATTTGGAAACTTATAAAAGATAGTTAGGATGGTCAGATTACGACTATCAACTCAAGCATTATCTTTGAGATTCTCTCCACCTCTTTGACTATAGACTTCTTGTCTCTAGCCCCCAAGGCTCGGTTCAAACTTTTAATACTTTTGTTGAGCTGGTCTTTTTGACCTTGACTCAATTTTTTGCTCCTCACCAACTCATAAAGAGTAGGGAGAAAACGGGAAATATGACTTTTTGTCATAGTTATCTCCTTTGCGAGAACCCTAAATTTGGTTCAAGCTGTGCTGTTAGTAGCTTTGAAACCCTGCTGAAAAATTGAGTTTTATCCTAACTTCCTTAACCTGTGCTGTTATTACTAATAATTATTGTTATTTACACTATTACGGTAATCACCATAATAATTATTCATCTCGCTTAGCGAGTGCTAACGAACAATAAAGTATCAAACAAATAGAGACTTGCCCAGGCATAAAGCGTGTTTTTACACGCAACGGTTATGAGACCGTCAAGAAAACGATGGTGTCAGCCACTAACAATCGGAGTGTGAAGGAGCGGATTCCATTGGAATCATAATAATGATAGACCAAAACTTAGTGTTTGTCAATTGAGATGACAAGAGGTAAAATAGACTATGACACAATACTATAAGCCAAACCGAACATTTGGCCTCTACAATCCAAGTGATTCTAAACCTTTCCGAATTAGTCGGAGCAAGATTGATTTGTTTATCAAATGTCCAAAATGTTTTTATTTGGATAGAGTTTTGGGCATTGGACAGCCACCTGGTTTTCCGTTTTCTCTTAACTCGGCGGTGGATAAACTTCTTAAAAAAGAATTTGATATTCACAGAGCTAAACATACTGCTCATCCTTTGATGGAAGCCTATGGACTTGATGCTGTTCCTTTTGAACACGAAAAAATGGATGAATGGCGAGACTCATTAAAAAGAGGTATAACTTATCTTCATCAAAAAACTAATTTATTGATTACAGGAGGTGTTGATGATGTCTGGGTCAATCCTCAAGGTGAGTTAATAATAGTTGATTACAAATCTACTTCTAAAGATGGCGAGGTTAGTCTTGATGCTGAATGGCAAGATGGATATAAAAGACAAATGGAAGTATATCAATGGCTTTTTAGAAAAAATGGTTTCAAAGTGTCTGACACTGGGTATTTTGTTTATTGTAATGGAAAAACTGATGGCGAGGCCTTTGATGGCAAATTAGAGTTTGATATTAAACTAATTCCTTATGTCGGAAATACTAATTGGATTGAACAAACTATTGTTGATATGCACAGTTGTCTTAATGGTAATGAAGTTCCAAAATCAAATCCTGAATGTGATTTCTGTCAGTATGTAAAGGCAGTAAAAGATATTGGATAAGTGCTATTATGGGTTATAGAAAGTAGCTTTTTTGTAAACAAATAAAAATGAAACTAACTTATAACCTTCCGGCTGAAACCTTATCAGATGTAGATGATTTGTATGGTGAAGTAGTAAAACTTGTTCAAGAAACTGGTTTGGCTAGTGCTTCTTTAATTCAAAGAAAACTTAAATTAGGTTATGCCAGGTCGGCCAGATTATTAGATGAATTGGAAAGTAACGGTATTATCGGGCCAGCCATTGGAGCAAAACCTAGAGAAATTTTAATTCCATACAATAAAGACGGAAAAACTATTATTCCTCATAAAGAACCAGAGCCAGTAAAACCAACTCTTGAAGAAATCCAGTCAAAATGGAAAAAAACTAAATATGCCCAAAATGTATCAAAAAAATTTGAAATTGAGATAGGGGTTGATGAAAAAGGAAAAACTGTAAATTTGGATTTGGATAAATATGGCAATTTATTTATTGTCGGTTCTCAATTTACTAATGCTTTGGATTTACTAAATAATATCTTGGTTACAAGTATGGCAAAGTATTCTCCTGATGATTTAAGAATTATTGCCATTGATGGAGTTAGGGGCGATTTAATAGTTCCCAATCAAGCTGCACATCTCTTAACACCTTTGATAGTTGAGCCAGAGAAATCAATTAGTGCCTTAAAATGGTCAGTGGCAGAAATTGAAAGGCGAATGAAAATGGAGAACACAGATAATCTCAATAAAGTTTTAATTTTGATTAACTCTTTTAACCAAGTATTTTGTTTTTCCCCTGCGGAACTTGAAGATAATCTTTATAGACTAATTGTCTCGGGAAGAAAATATGGTTTTTACTTTATTATCGGAACTGATTATACAAATTCTAAAATGTCTAAAGTAATTACTGCTAATAGCCCTGCTAAATTGGTTTTCAAACCAACAGATAAAAAGATAGCAAGAGACACTGGCATTATTGAATCAGCTGATTTAACTTCACCAGATGAAGCAATTTTAGAAACAATGTTTGAAGGCAAGAAAAAAATAACTATAAACAAATTAAATCCAAAGCAAATTTACGAGGAAATTTTTTAGTTCCGAGAATTAGAGTTATAGGAAGTTGGAGACTGTTTTTTCTTTTTTCGTTGGTCAATTTTTATCAGTATTTCAAAAAATTTAGCCAGTTTTTCAATATCACTTTTGGTCATCTTCCTTTTTAGGATTTGGTTGTGTAATTAAATCTGTTAGTCTCAAAAAGTTTTCTGCCCTAATTCTAGCTTCACCATCAGGTAATTCTTCACCACATTTTTCTTTATAAATTTTCTGAAATTCTTTTACAGCTTCATCTGGAAGTATCATAATCAAATGATGCCATTAAACGCTCCATAGTATTTTGGTAAATCGGATTCTTTCTTTACTCTGTCGTTATAGACTTGAAGCATTTCCAAACTTTTGTGTCTAGTGTATTGAGCCACCTCCAAAATGTCTCCATTGAACTGTTTAATGAGGGTTGTTGTAAAGTAATGCCTAAAACCGTGAACAGTATTTTCTATAGTCAGTGTTCTTAAAAATTCTTTGACAATGTTTCTAATGCTTCTGGTAGTTAGTCGTCTATCTTTGTGATTATTGCTGTTACAAGTGAACAGAGGGCCATCAGCTTTCTTATTGACTGATAAATAAGATTTTATGGCTTTAATTGTTTCTGGATGTAAATCAATTTGTTCTTTATCATCACAACCTTTTCCCTGAATCATTGCTATTGATGTTCCTAAGTTTATATCTCTGACATTGAGTCTGATGATTTCTATTTGTCTTAATCCTTGAAAAATCAGTAAAGAAATAATTGCTTTGAGACGAGTGTCTCTTTTGGATAATGGTAACTGGTTAATCTTGTCCCAAACTAATTTTGCTTGTAATTCATTGAGTCCAGTTCTTTTATGTTTCTTGTCTTGCTTAAAACTTTTTACATTTACAGTAATGTCTGGAATAGCACCTGTTCTTGATAACTCTTTCAAGAAGATTCTGGTTGAAGCAAGATATTTATTCTTTGTAGATATAGAAATGTCTGTCTTATTGGCTAGTAATTTCTTGAATTTTAAAAAACTATTTTGATTAAAACTCTGTTCATTACCTATGAAGTCAAGAAATAAATCAATGTGTTTTTTATAGTCATCTCTGGTTGAATCACTGACATCAAGTTGGTCAAAAATCTGATTAGCTTTTAATTTTTGACTTGTTAATTCTGGTATTTTATCTATCTTTAGGGTTTTTATAATTTAATGATATATGACACTAAACCTGTGTCAATAGTAATTATTTTGTTGTAGCTAGTTTTTTGCTCTATTTCGTCTCACTTTGATGTAACCTTTTTCTTTTTTAAGAGACTGAGCGTCTTTCACCCCCTTGTTCTTCCATAGTTAATACTACTTTGATGTAGTTTTATCTCCAACTCCAGTTTAATTTCTTAGCAATGGCTTGGTGGACATATTTTTCATCTGCGATTTCAAATAATTTCTTATAATCTGCTTCAACCATTGGAATAAAAGTGTCCCAGTTAATTTTCTTGGCGGTAGTAATATCAAGGCCAACTCTTAAAGCTGTCTCCTCTTTGGTATTGCCATAGCTGTCTGTGAAATCACCTAAAGTCCAGAAAACAATGTGAGTAATACTGGAATTAGAGAATAATAGATTCATTGATTTAATAGCTTTTTCAGAGGCTTGAGATACAATTTCTTCTTCATTCCAAATACTTAATGGTTTGAAATAAATATGAACTATTTTGTCTGTTGAACTATTTTCTGTCCCAAGATTATCCAGTATTTTAATTTCTCCAAGACTGTCCTTATAAATAAGGTTGTTGCTAGTTAAAACTGACCTTACATAATCCTCTGTAACTTCGCTTGAAGGTGTTGGGGTTGATGTAAGAGCTTGACTTATTGTTTTAGTTGGACTGATAGTTGGAACTTGAGTAATTATTGATGTTTCTGTTGGTTTTATAACCTCTGTAATCTGTTCTTTTGTCTCTGTCTTTTTGACTTCTATTTTCTGTGGAGCAGGGTGTTTATTTCCATAAGAGAGGATAAAGAAAAATAGCGGTAAGATAACAGAAATCGTTATCCAGAATTTCTTTGAAAATTCTCCATTTTTCTTGAAATACTTTTTGATAATTATTTTGACTAAAGAGATGATAAAAAACAGAAATCCAGACAGAACAGAGAAAGTCATTATCAATGAATCTTTTGAAAAAATGATAGAGATGGCAATCAAGACAATACCAATAATGAAAGTTGTTTTAGGAGAGTTTAGTTTTGTCATTGTTAAATTTGAAAAAGTAATAGAGCGGAGTTTTGAGTGCTAAAGAAATTCTGTAAATGGTTTCTATGGACGGATGTCTTTCGCCTCTTTCTATGTAGCCAATATAGGCTCGGTTAAGATGTGAATCTAAGGCAAGTGTTTCTTGAGAAATACCCTTACTTCGGCGTATTAGTTTTATTTTTTTACCAATTCTTTTATAAACATTATTGAATCCCACGGTAAACGAATTTAAGAATAAAACTTACTACTGGGCGACTTACTGTTGGTAGATATTTCATTGCTTTTCCTTCGTTCTTTTGAGCCAAATGCCTAGTATCTCTTCTTCCCATTTATCGGGATAAGCTAGTTTGTCTAATTTGCTCCATTCCTTTTTCCAAAGTCTGATTCTGGTTGCCTCTAAACCATCTGTTAAGTTTCCGAATCTTCCCCAAATCTTTTTTCCTTGATTGGTATGAGGGTCTATTGAAAATTCTGGTATTTGAAGTCTCTTATTACTTTGATAATTTTCATCAATTAAATTTACAAGATTGTCTGTTTCTCTACTCTTTTGACATCGGCAAAGATAAAGAATAGCGTGGGCTACTAATAGGAACTTATCTAATGAATGTTCTTTATTGTTCTTGTGTAAATCCTCCCAATTATTCTTTAGAGAACTAAGAATTAAAACTGCTTGAGGATTACCATTACCAATATCTTCTGAACAAATGACTGATAACCGTCTCCAAAGATAACCTCCAAAATTACTTTTATGAATAATGAAAGCCCAAAAAACTGAATCATATTCCAACCCTCTTCTAATACTCTTTTGTAGTGCTGATGTTACTTCATCAAACTTCCAATTATCTAATAATTGCGGTTCATAATGTCCTGTCATACTATCTCCTTTTTATCTAAAGTTGGGACAAATGTCCCAAATTGAATTGTTAATTAAAGGAGTATGGAGGATACATAGCCTATGTCAAATTGTTTGTGGAGTGAAATCATCAAAGGACCAATCTGGATGAGTCATAAAGAAAGTTCTGATATCGGATATGGTTCTCCGCCAATTTTCAATAGTTCCCTAATGTTCCATGTAATATAGGTGATGCTACTCCTCTAACCGATAATTCATTTGTTCCTGTTTAGCTTCAGTTTCGTTCCAGACCCACCTGCTCCGCTGAATCCGAAGAAAACCGTAGGATAATCCTATAATGTTGACACCCATTTT
>CAZCYK010000024.1:0-10047 GCA_964502975.1 uncultured Gammaproteobacteria bacterium
GCTGGGATATCGAATTCATCAACAATATCGATTCCTTCGGGAATGTCTTTATCACCTAAAAACTTTTTAATATCTTGATTGGAAATATCTTTTGGAGAATTGTCGGTTGGTACAGAAGATGCGTGTTGAGATACTGGGACACTTTCAATTACTGGTTTTTTGATTGATTGATAAAAATGGGCTTTGGTGTTGTCAAATCCAGTAGCAATAACGGAAATTTTAATTCTTCCTTTTAACTCATTGTCTATAGTAGCTCCAAAAATAATATTGGCGTCGGGGGCAGCCCTTTGAGTAATATCTTTAGCAGATTCTTCAATTTCGGCCATAGTTAGGTCAGGTCCGCCGGTAACATTGATTAGCACTCCCCTAGCCCCTTCGATAGTGGCTTCGACCAAGGGAGAGTCAATAGCGGCTTCAACTGCTTTTTGAGCTCGATTTTCACCTTCGGCTTCACCAACTCCCATAAGGGCTGAGCCAGCATTGCTCATAACGGTCTTAATATCGGCAAAATCTAGGTTTATAAGCCCAGGGACGGTGATTAAATCAGCTATTGCCTTAGTGCCTTTATTTAATACCGAATCGGCAATTTTAAAGGCTTCCAATAAGGTAGATTTGTCATTGACTACTTCCATTACTTTTTGGTTGGGGATAACAATTAGAGTGTCAACATTGTTTCTTAATTGAGATATTCCCTCTTCGGCATTGGTCATGCGACGGGTGCCTTCAAATAAAAATGGTTTAGTGACAACAGCGATAGTTAAAATTCCTAATTCCTTTTTGGCAATTTGAGCAATAATTGGAGCGGCTCCAGTACAAGTACCTCCACCCATACCACCGGTAATAAAAACCATGTCAGTGCCAGTTAACACTTCCTTGATTCTTTCTCTAGATTCTTCGGCCGCTTTTTGACCCATTTGGGGATTTCCTCCAGCGCCTAAACCTTTGGTGAGTTTCTCGCCAATTTGAATTTTGATTGTAGCCAGTGAATTTAATAAGGCTTGAGAGTCGGTATTTATGGAAACAAAATCAACCCCGTTAATACTTTCTTCGCTAATCATGGAATTGATGGCATTGTTGCCGCCACCACCAACACCGATGACTTTAATTTTAGCAAATTGTCCGGCTAAGGTTTTTATTAACGCCATAATTTATGGAAGAAATGAAGAGACAAGTTTTTTAATTTTACCAAACGAATCTTTTAAGACATGAGAGTTTTTCTTGGCGGATGAGGAACTACTAATTTTATTGTCATTGGCAAACATTAACAAACCGATAGAGCTACTAAAACCCGGGTTAATAATATCGTCAATAATTCCGCCAACTTTTGGAGGAGAGGCAATTCTTAAAGGAAGAGGAATGATCGACTCACAAACTTCTTTAGCATTGATAGTTTGGGCTCCTCCACCAGTTAAAACAATACCAGCAGGAATAGTCTGATTAAAACCGCTATTTTCGATTTGTTCATAAATTAGATGAAAAATTTCTTCTAATCTAGGTTTAATAATGCCATTAATGGCTGTTTGGATTGATACTTTTCGGTTGTCATCTGACTTAACGTCAAAACTTGATAGTTCAATTTCATCTTCAAATTTTTTTGATTCAGTAATTTTATTTAATTTTAATTTAATTTTTTCGGCATCTTCAAGTGAAAATCGAAGACCAATAGCTAGATCATTGGTGACATTGCCAGCACCGACTGGAATTACAGAAGAAAATACTGGAGCTCCTTCGTTGAAAATTGTTATAGTAGTAATACTGCCACCAATATCGACAAGTGCAACTCCAAGCTCTTTTTCAGTTTCAGTAAGAGCTGATTTGGCAGTAGCTAGTCCTGAATATACAAGTTGGTCAATTTTTATGCCAATTTCTTCAAGACATTTTTTAAGATTTTTTAGAGATGGGCTAGAGGCCAAAATAATATGGGCTTCGACCTCGAGCCGAACACCGTTCATACCAATTGGGTCAACTACTCCTTCTTGGCCATCAACAGTGTATCTGATGGGAATAATATGAATGATTTCTTTTCCAGACGGGACGGCGATAGCTTTGGCGGCTTCAATTACTCGATCAATATCGTTTTTATCAATTTCTGCATTGGGATTACTAATAGCAACTACACCATGTGAATTTATGGATTCTATATGAGGAGCTGACAAACAAACAGAAGCAGAGTTTAATTGAAAACCAGCCATTCTTTCGGCTGATTCAATACTGGAAACAATTGTGGTTGAGGCTTGTTCAATGTTAACAATTTGTCCTTTTCTAAAACCAAGTGCTGGAATTGAGGAGACTGCAATAATATTAAACTTATCTTGGGAGTCAGCGTATTGGCCAATAATAGTAGTAACTTTTGAAGTACCAATATCTATTCCACTAATTATTTTTGAATGTGACATATGGATGTTTCGAGCTTAAATCAACTAATTTAATTTTTCCTTGATTCATTTTAGCTGTTTTCACGACTTGTTGTAAAGTAGAGATTTGCCAAAAGGGGTCTCTGAGGGTGGAAATAAGAACTCTTGTCGGACTGTCGTTGGCAATTAAATAAAACTCTACTTCGTTGTTAAAATCACGAATTTGGAAAGAACTTATCTCTAATTTTGCTGTATTTATAGCCAAATCAAGTTTTTTGTAAAAGTTGTTTTGATCTGAGGTTGGTACATAAGCAACTTGTTTGTAGACATAATAATTATAGGTGAAGAAGATAAAAAATAATACAAAAAAAAGAATTATGATTTTAAATATTTTCATTTATCAATTTGAGAAGTTTTAAGTTGGGTTGATAATTTTTTTTGGAAGCGGTACTAGTTTGTTTTATAAGAGAATCGATTGATTTTGATAAATAATTTTGATCTAATTTGTCTTGATTTATTACAATAGTATTTTTGGGTAGCATTTTTTTTACCCAAAAAGCATTAAGGTTTTGTTCATCTTGCTGACTTTTTGGTAAAGGAATTAAAATTGATTTTTTGCCAAAAGCGACAATTTCTTGACAGGTATTAGCCCCTGCTCGGCTGACAAAAACATTGGAATGTTGAATAATCCAAGCGTAGTCTGATGTAGAAAAATATTCAGAAGCTTGATAGTTTGGATATTTTTTATTCAAAGTTTTAAACAAGGAATAGTCGTTTTTACCGGTTTGGTGGATGATATTAAAATCAATAAGTTTGGATAATACTTGTTTGATTACTAAATTTATTGCATGAGAGCCCTGGTTGCCAGCAGTGATAAAAATTAAGGGTAATTTAGGGTTTGGAAATTTAAATTTCGAATTAGAAATTGCTGTCTTTTGAAATAGCTGGAATCGAAGTAGATTGCCAGTTACTACAATTTTGTCTTTTGGAAGCTGATTAATTTGGAGTGGATTGTTAAAAGAAAGAGCAATTTTTTTGACAAAACGAGAATTTATTTTGGTTGTTAGGCTGTTGGTCAGGGTTTGTTCATGGGTAATGCTATTAATTTTTTGAAGCCAACCACTGATAATGACAGGAACGGAAACATAACCTCCAAAAGAAACAATAATATTTGGTTTTAATCGCTTTACTAAATTAAATGACTGATACAATCCAGAAATAGTTTTGGGAAGGCCCAAGATAGAATTGGGGAGAAACCGACGATCAAACTTACCACAAGGAATTGGGTAAAAATCTACTCCCAGAGTGGGGATTACTTTTGACTCTATAGAAAAAAGTTTTGGATCATTTGAATTTGAAAGACGTCCGATATAAAAAATTTTCCAATTATTTTTTGAGTCTGTTTGAAGTTGACGAATTAGTTCGAGAGCTGGAGTGAGATGAGTGCCGGTGATGATTATCCTTCTTTCCATTGGTTTCATAGTTAGAGTATATCAATAAAGGGTGTTTCTTTTCGATATTACGAACTAAACCGACGGCTATCATTAGAGTTAACAGAGATGAACCACCATAAGAGATAAAAGGAAGCGGTACTCCGGTTAGGGGAATTACATTGGCTATTGCGGCAATATTTATGAGACTTTGAAAAGTAATCCAACAAGTTGTGCCGGAAACTATTAAAGATGAAAAAGTGTCGTCAGTAATTGATGATGCTAGTTTGACTAAATAAACAATTAGAGCCATGTAGATTATTAAGATAAGAGATACACCAATAAAACCAGTTTCTTCGCCAATTATGGCCAAAATTGAATCAGTGGAAATTTTTGGTAAGAAACGATATTTTTGATCAGAATTGGCAAAACCTTTTCCAAAAACACCTCCAGAAGAGAGAGAAAGAATTACTTGATTGCTGTGATAAGAAGTTGATTGGGTTGATTGGGTGGGGTTGATTAAAGTTTCTAGTCTGGCCCGTCGATAAGGTGAGCTATAAACAAGGCTTAAACTTAATCCAATAAGGGCGACACAGAGCAAAAAAAGAGGGATAATTTTACCTCCAGAAAGGTAAAACATAGATATAACTATGGCTGAAATTAAGATTGCAGTGCTTAAATTTGGTTGTAAAATAATCAAAACAAATGGAACAACTAAATAAATAATTAGATTTATAAAATTCCGTTTGGATTCTACAGAAAATAGAGAAGCAAAATAAACCACGGAAGTTAATTTAAGAAGTTCGCTGGGTTGAAAACTAAACAAGCCTAAGTTTAACCATCGAGAAGCACCTAAAGCTTGATTACTAAAACCAGGAATTAAAACTAAAAAAAGACAAGTAATTGAAAATATATAGAGTAAAAATGAAATTTTTTTGACAAGATTGAGATTAATTTTTGAGACAACATAGAAAGAAATGAGGCTAATTAATATCCAAAAACTTTGTTTTTTTAAATAAAAAAATTTGTCACCAATAGTGTTGTTGGCTTCAGTGAGCGAAGAGATGGAAATAAAAGTAAGTCCGATAAAAATTAAAATGAAAATTAATTTTAGCAAAGGAGATTTATTCTTGGTCATTTAGGAGGGTCTCAAAATCTTTTGTCAAAATAATAGGGTCAAAACTTTTGCTAAATGCGGTAAAATCGTGATATTTTTTGGTAGTTTTGCCTGACTTATTTTTGGCAGTGATTTCTGATCCAATAATATTTTGATTGAAGAACCGTTGTTGTTCGTTATTTATATCAAAGTCAAAATTTATGTTTATGAATTGGATTAAATGAAGCAAAAATAAAGGTAGGAGGTTTTGATTGAGTTCAATTTCGTTGTAAAAAGCAAAGGAAGCCGTAAGTCGAGGATTGCATTCTAATAGATAAACTTGGTTGTTTTCAACCATAAAATCTAGTCCAAAAAAACCTTTGTATTTCAGTTGATTCAAAACTTTTGAAAAATCTTGGGTTATTAGATTTACTTGCTCAAGGATATTATTTGGTGCAAAGGATGGCCATTGACGACCGACGGTAGTAAATGGATGGTCAGTAAATGGTTTAACCCCGGTGTATTGAAGTGCTGGTGGGCTTTGAATTAATCCTTTTGAGGTTAAACAACAATTGTTTAACAATGAATAACCAGTGATAAAAGGAGAGAATTTTACTTGAGAATTGAGGGGGATTTTGTCTTTAATATTTTCCCAGGTGTCGCCTAAATAAGTACTTTTTCCCGCCCAACCCATACGTGACTGGACAACAAGTTGGGATTGATATTTGGTTTGGTATTTTAAAAAATTTTCTTGATTGAATTGGTCAACTATTGATGGAATTTGAGGTAAATTGTGATCAAAACAAATTTGATTGAAGATAATTTTATCCTCTAAATTTCGGTTTAATTGATGATTATTAGAAGCACAAATCCAATCAAGTTTTTGACAAATGGCATCAATTTTTGCTGATGGTTTAAATGGAATAATCACAACGTTTTTGCCTATCGAATTATTGTAAATGTATTCTTGGACTGGGGTTTGGGCCAAAAGCTTGCCACTATTGGCTATGTCTAGGGTAACACCGTAATCTTCTAAACAAAAAAAGGGTAAATTTAGTTTTTTTAGGTTTTCTGTGCGTTTATTTTTGAAGGCGTAAATTAGATGAAAATTGGTTAATTGAGGGAGAACAATATCAAGAGTGTTGTCGACAACTAAAAAATAAAAGACATAATCTGATTGGTTGAGGGTATCAAAAATATTCATATTATCTTTTACTGCCAGTTAACAAAATAACAGGAAATTTACCAACTGGATAGTTGTTTTCTAGGGCTTTTTTATAAGCTGATAGACAAAGGGATCCTTCTAGTGAAGTGGTAATATTTTTTGACTCAAAATAGTGATTGGCAATAATTATCGCTTGGTTTTGGATAGTAAAAACAAAACCCTGGTGACTATTTATTACCTCGATTAGTTTCTTTTTTTGAGGTAAATATTTGACCGATAGAGCGTCTGTAATTAGTCTAACTTCTGGGGAAAAATCTTTATCATATAATTTACCAATGGGACAATTAGCTGCTGATTGGACTCCAAAAATTGGAATGTTTTTGGGTGTTTTTTGGGATAAACCGACTAGGGTAGTACCGCTGCCAATTGGGACAAAAATACTAGAGACTTGAGGTAGTTGGTCCATAATTTCTTGGCCAATTTGTTGATAGCCAACAAGTGATAAAGGGTCGGTCGATTGGCGGAGAAGAAAAGCATGATTTTGTTTGGAAAACTTGACGGCATCACTTATTGGTTTGAGTGAAAAAATAATTTCTGAGGGAAATTGTTTTAAAAGAGACAGTTTTTGGGGTGAAATTTTGGGTGATAAAAAAATAGTTAAATCAATCTTTTTTTGTTGACAAAAATAGGCAGCTGAAATGGCGGCATTGCCAGTGCTGGAAATAACAGCATTATTGTAGCCTTTTTCTTTGAGATTGGTAATTTGAAGAGGTAAGGCTCGGTCTTTGGCTGAACCAGTAATATTTTTGTCTTCTCTTTTGAGGTAAAAATTGTCTAATTTAATTAATGGAGTATTTATCATATAATCTATTTAATAGTTCAATTATATATTTTTTAGACTAAATATGACAGAAACAAACAAAATTATATGTCCTGATTGTGGAAAAGACATAAATCCAATGGAAGGAATGGTGATTGGCGATATTTTAGAATGCGATGAGTGTGGGACTGAGATCGAAATAATGTCAATAGAGCCTTTAGAATATAAAGAATTAGTTGAAGAAAAATAATCGATAGATACCCTGATTGTCAAATTTTTTATCGGTGATATTAAATTGACCGTATTTAACTCCCCTACCAGAGAGTGAACTTTCAACGTAATAAATTGTTTGGTCTTTTTTTTCAATTATAAAGAGTATGTGGTGACCATTTTTCTGGCGAACCATGTCCCCTGTTTGAATCTCATCAAAATTATCAATTTCTTTGGAAAATTTAGTGGAAGCTAACATATCGGCAGAAGTATGACGAGGATTTAGGTGAGTATTGAAGTAAAAATTTAATAATTGAGTTACCAATCCAGAACAATCAATACCAAGATGGTGTTTTTTTTGAAAATTATAAAGTTGTTTGGGGGTTAATTTATTGATATCAATATTTTCTTTTTTTGCTAAAGATATTGTTTGTTTTTTTATCTCTTTCCAATTACCTTTACCACCCAAAAATCTTTCTTTAATTACTACCCCGTTTTTTAGGGAATTGCGCATATAAGGTAGACCGATGTAGTGACTTATCTCTTGTTTTAGTAAGTCTAGTTTAGTCCCAACCATAATCCAAAGATTGCTAATATAATTCCCCCAAGCCAGGCTCTGGTAACAATTTTTGATTCTTCCCAGCCAATGCTTTGAAGGGTTAAGTGTAGAGGAGCAGCAGGAAAAACTTTTTTATGAAAATATTTTTTACTAATGATTTGGATGGCACTACTCATCCCTTCGATGATAAAAGGAGAGCCAACTATCAATAAAGGGACTACTTTGCCCAATAATAAGGCAATAACAGCAAATGTCGCCCCAAAAGAAAGGGCTCCAACATCGCCTAACCAAATGCGAGCAGGATAAATATTGAAGTAAAGAAATGCGATTAGTGAACCAATCCATAAAGCCAAAAAGATTGAGATTGGAGTGTCTAGAGAACTGTTGGATAAAAACCAAAATGAGAAAAGGGCAATCATTAGTAACCCACTGGATAAACCATCCAAGCCATCGGTGATATTAAAAAAATTGGCAAATGCAGTAATAAGGGTAACTGCAAAAGGAACATAAAACCAACCCAGATGGATAGCACCAAAAAATGGAAGATTAATAAAATCGATTCCTAATTTGAGATATATTAATAAAGTAACAATTGTAGACAAAAGTATTTGAAGCAACAATTTATGAAACAGTCTCAGACCAAAAAACCCGGTTCTTTTAAAGCCAAAAAATTTATAGATATCGTCATAAAGTCCAAGTATGCCGAAACTAATAAAAGTAAAAAATAAAATAAAAAGTTCGTTGTTGATTTGATAATTTGAAGAAATAAAAATATTGCTAAATTTTAATATCGGAAAAAGAATAGCAAAAAGAATACAAACTGAAAGAATTACTAATAGCCCACCACCAACTGGGGTGCCTGTTTTGACATTGTGAAATTTGTCGAAGATTGGAGTTTTTTGATTTTGAAAATCAGTAGTGGCCTGTTTTTGACGTTGAAATTTTAGTTTGTAAAGTATGTCAATAAAAGGAACAACTAAAACACTAGTTATTAAAAAGGCAAATAATAAAAAACCTAGATATAAATGGATCATAATTTATGTTTTTATATACTCAATATTGGCGCCGAGTGAGCGAAGTCTCTCGGCTAATTTTTCATAACCACGCTCGATGTATTCTACCCCATCAATAATAGAGACACCTTCAGCTGTCAGTGCGGCTAGTGTGGTTGAAGCTCCAGCTCGAAGATCATTGATAATAAAATTAGATGGTTTTAGTTTTGTGGGTCCATAAATCTTAACACCGTGAAAGAAATCAGGCTTGTCACTTTCTGGGTTAAATTGGTAATAAGTTGAGGGGTCGGTCACAACAGGGTTGAAATAAGTAGCTTTAACTCCCATCTTTTTTAGATTTTCAATATGTTGGAATCGCGACGGATAGACTCTTTCAATAATTGAACTACAGCCGACAGTTTGGGTTAGAAGAACTGAAAAAATAGCTTGCCAGTCGGTCATAAATTCTGGTTCTGGCCCTGTCTCAATGTCAATACTTTTTAAATTTTCTACCCAAGTAATGGTAATTTCGTCTTTACCAGGAATTATTTTAGCTCCCATTTTTTCAATAACTCGAGTAAATGTCTCGATGGTTTTTGGGTCAATTCTTAAAATATTAATTGATCCTTTAGTAGCCAAAGCAGCACAGGCAAAAGTAACAATTTCATTGCGGTCACAAATAATTTGGTGTTTAGCACTATGAAGATGGCTAACGCCGTTAATTATAATAGTTTTTAGGTTTTTGGGATCACGAGTGATTTGGGCTCCCATATCATTGAGCATGGAAATTAAATCATTAATTTCTGGTTCTTGAGAAGTGTTTTCAAAGACAGTTTCACCTGGACTTAATGCTGCCGTCATTATAACTGTTTCAGTAACTGTGTGAGCAGGTTTATTGAATACATAATGAGTATTTTTAATTTTTTCAGTTTCAAAAATTATCTCAGTATCAGTGAGGGTTGTTTTGATACCCATTGTTGAATAACAATCAAAAAGCCGATCGAGTGGTCTGGCTCCAAGCTTGTCTCCGCCAGGCATTGGGACGATTGCTTTTCCGGTTCTGGCCAAAAGTGGAGCCGCAAACATAAAAGAGGCTCTCGACTTTTCACCCGTTCCCTTTGGGACGGTGGAACTAATAATTTTTGGGGTGGTAATTTCAATACAATGTTCACCACAATATACTATTTGTGATCCAATACTTTTGGCTATACTTTCGGTAATTTTTATATCTGAAATATTTGGAACATTGGTTAGTTGAATGGTTTCGTCACTTAAAAGCGAGGCAATGACTTGTTTGAAACTGGCATTTTTGGCACCACGGATTGATACTTCTCCAGATAATTGTTTTCCTCCAGTAATAATATAGCGAGACATAGTTTAGATAATTAGTTAATTAGCTTTTAGTAGATTAGCAAAAAAAA
>CAZCYK010000025.1:0-9507 GCA_964502975.1 uncultured Gammaproteobacteria bacterium
CATATCAGCAAGGCCATCTGTCATTCCAACCGTAAGGCCAACATCCGTACCAACCACTAAGCCAACGGCCAAGCCTACTATTAAACCCACTCCAACTGGAAGCACTGTTAATCCTTCGAGCCTAAGCTTAAGTCCAACAGATGTTGGTCTTTATCAAAACGCTTCATTACAAATAAATACTATAGTGAAACCAGACAACGCCAATGATAAATCAGTTACTTGGTCATCCAGCAATGCTAATATTGCTTCTGTATCGATATCAGGTAAAGTAACAGCAAATTATCCTGGGACAGCTGATATTATAGCTAAAACCATAAACCAAATTACGGCTATTACTAAGGTTACTGTTTTAGCCAAGCCAACAACTACTATCCCAACCCCAACTTTAATTTTACCTCCAACTACCGAAGTACGCGGAACGATAACCCACGAATCCTATGGCGGAATGCCATATATATTATATATACCAGGAAATTATAATAGTTATGATAATTGGCCGTTATTGGTATATCTTCATGGTTGGGAAAGTGAACCAAATATAAATAATATGTACAAACAAGGTCACATCCCCAGACTGTTAAAAGATGGTAATGATTTTAATGCCATAATAATTGCTCCTTTTTGTTCAGATGACTGGGGTTATTCAAGTTATCAAAACAAAGCTAAAGCAATTATTGATTATATTGCCAACACCTACAAAGTGAACAAATCAAAAATATCATTGACAGCTCACAGTAACGGAGTGATTGGTGGAGACAGTCTTGTCCGAAAAAACCCTACTTTCTTTTCTAGTTTTGTTCCTATCGCATCAAGTAAAACTTCAAATTCACCTTCCGGACTTACAAGTACAAAGATTTGGTATTTTTATGGAACCAGGGATGTTGCGGCTACCAACAGAACAGTTCTTATCAACGCCATTAATAATGCTGGTGGAGATGCCAAAATAACTGCCGTAAACGGAGGGCATAATATTATGAAAGAAGTATATCTTGATTATAAAATGATCGAATGGATGTTGATGCAGACAAGATAGTCAGACTTTTTACCCAAATAAAACCCAAAACCGTGATAGAATATATACTATGTCTTTTGTATTAAAATCAGACTATCAACCATCAGGCGATCAACCAGCTGCTATCGCTAAATTAACCCAAAATATAAAGGCCAATGTTAAGCAACAAACCCTTCTTGGGGTGACTGGCTCTGGTAAAACATATACTGTTGCCAATGTAATTCAAAACACTCAATTGCCTACTTTAGTCATTTCCCACAATAAGACACTTGCTGGTCAACTTTATCAAGAATTTAAAGAACTGTTTCCCCAAAATAAAGTTTCCTATTTTGTTTCCTACTATGATTATTATCAACCCGAAGCTTATATTCCATCATCAGATACTTATATCGCCAAAGAAGTTCAAATTAACGACTTAATTGATCGTCTCAGATTAGAAGCCACCTCAAATCTTTTATCAGGAGACGATAATATCGTAATCGCATCCGTCAGTTGTATCTACAATATTGGTGATCCTTCTGAGTTTGAAAATATGACATTTTCCTTAGAAATAGGGCAAAAATACCCGCGCCGACAATTGTTGGAAAAACTTGTTTCACTGTTTTACCTTCGCTCAGAAATAGAATTTAAAAGGTCAACTTTTAGAGTCAGAGGTGAAAACTTTGACCTTTGGCCATCTTACACTGACTCTTATTTATCACTAGAGTTTCAAAACGAAAATCTGACAAAAATCACCCAAAGACACCCGTTTACTGGCAAAGAAACAGAGATTAGTCAGTTTGTTCTTTTTCCTGCCAAACAATATGTTAGTGGTCACCATGACCTAAAAGATATTTTTAAAATAATAAAAACTGATTGTGCTAAACAAATTGAGTACTTTAAATCTCAAAATAAAATACTCGAAGCCCATCGAATTGAACAAAGAGTAGAATATGACCTCGAAATGCTTCAAGAAACTGGCTATATCAATGGTATCGAAAACTATTCAATCTATTTTGACAAAAATCGGCAACCCGGAGATCCTCCTTATACGTTAGTCGATTATTTTAGACATTTGTGGGGTGATAATTTTTTGACTATAATTGACGAATCTCATGTTACCGTTCCTCAAATTGGTGGCATGTATGCTGGAGATTTTGCCCGTAAAAGCAATCTTATTGATTTTGGGTTTAGACTTCCTTCAGCCCTAGACAATCGACCTTTAAAATTTACCGAGTTTGAAAAAAGAATGTCTAATGTCATCTACGTTTCTGCCACACCAAGCAATTACGAACTAGAAAAATCAAAGACTAATATTATTGAACAGATAATTAGACCAACAGGTCTAGTCGATCCCGAAATATCCATACGTTCTACTAAACAACAAATACCTAATTTGGTCGAAGAAATAAAAAACCGAATTGATAAAAAAGAAAGAACTTTGGTCATTACTTTAACCAAACGGATGGCAGAAGATTTAGCGACTTATCTTTCCGACCCCCAAAAAACAAAACAAACGTTTAAGGTCGCCTATCTCCATTCTGATATTGACACTCTTGAGCGTTCAAATATATTAGACAATCTTCGCTCTGGTAATTATGATGTCTTGGTTGGTATTAATTTATTGCGGGAAGGTCTTGACTTACCTGAAGTTAGCTTAGTCGCAATTTTAGATGCCGACCAACAAGGATTTTTACGATCTCAGTCATCACTAATCCAAATAATGGGTCGGGCTTCCCGACATTTATCAGGTAAAGTAATTTTGTACGCCGACACTGTCTCCAAGGCCATGAAAGGAGCCATTGATGAAGTTTCTAGGCGTCGACAAATTCAACTAAAATACAATCAAGACAACAATATTACTCCAAAATCAGTGGTAAAATCTATTCGCCCTCAAATAATTGAAGAAATAAAAACCCAAGACAGACCAGATTGGGCCAAAATTGATACTTCTTCTTTAACACCATCTCAACGACAGCGCCAGGTTAAAGAATTAAAAAAACAAATGAGGAGTTTTGCCTTCAATCTTGATTTTGAACAAGCTATTAAAATTCGTGACCAAATTAGATCCATTGAAAAATATTAATATTATTTAACAAACTACTTATCTACTAATCTATTCAACTACTTATCTAATCATCTAAATTATGTTAGACAAAATCATCGTCAAAGGTGCTCGAGAAAATAACCTGAAAAATGTTTCTTTCGAGTTTCCCAAAAATAAAATGGTTGTCTTTACTGGAGTCTCTGGTTCTGGTAAATCTAGCATGGCCTTTGATACCTTGTTTGCCGAAGGTCAACGACGATACGTTGAAAGCTTATCGTCGTATGCTCGTCAATTTTTGGGTAGTATGAAACGTCCCGAAGTTGATCTAATTGATGGTTTATCTCCCTCTATTGCTATCAATCAAAAAGCCATATCTAAAAATCCACGTTCTACTGTTGGCACAGTCACAGAAATATACGACTATCTTAGGTTATTGTTTGCTCGTATTGGCCATCCTCACTGTCCAACTTGTGGTCGTGAAGTTTCTCCTCAAACAGACAAACAAATAGTCAATCAAGTACTCGAAATCGCCAAAAATAATATCCATGGCTCCGGTTTTTATCGTTTTTTAGTATTATCACCACTTGTTCGAGATAAAAAAGGTGATTTCAAGGGATTAGTCGAAAATCTAAAAAAACAGGGATATAAGTGGGTTAGAGTTGATAATAAAATAATTGATCTTTATACCGATTTTGGAATTGCCAAGACTAATAAACACAATATCGATGTAGTCGTTGATCGAGTTTCTATAAACAAAGACAATCTCAAAGACCAAAAAACTACTGTTGATCGTTTGACCGATGATATTCGACAGTCTATGAAATTATCAAATGGTTTGGCAATAATTTCTCAAGTCAGCGATATTACTTTTGAAAATACCCAGTCAATAAAAGAATTTAAAGATACTCTCTATTCAGAAAATTTTGCTTGCCCAAACTGTAATATTTCACTTCCAGAAATCGAACCACGATTATTTTCTTTTAATTCTCCCCAAGGCGCTTGTCCAGAATGTAAAGGTCTTGGCTTAAAATACCAAATCGATCGTTCAAAATTTCCCGAATGGCGAGCCAAAATGATGGAAAGCCGATATGTTACTGCTGGTTCAGATATTGTTCGAGATGAATTAGAAAAATTTATGATTAAAACTGAATGTCTAACTTGTCATGGTTCTCGTCTCAATCAAGACGCTCTTTCTATTCATATCCAAAATAATAATATCTATCAAATTACTCAACTTCCGATTGAAAAATTAAATAAATGGCTAAGTCAACTCGACTCTGCATTGCAGAGTGATAAAGAAAAAGAAATTTTTGATCCAATCAAAAAAGAATTAGCAGCTAGGATGGAATTTTTATTGGCAGTGGGCTTGGATTATCTTAGTCTTGATCGTGAGGCAGGGACCTTATCTAGCGGAGAATCTCAACGAATCCGGCTAGCTAGTCAAATCGGCACTGGTTTAACGGGTGTTTTGTATATTCTTGATGAGCCAACTATTGGATTACACTCTCGTGACAATGATCGACTAATCGCCACTCTTCAAAAATTAAAAAATCTAGGAAACTCTGTTGTAATAGTTGAACACGACGAAGATGTTATTAAAAATGCTGATTATATAGTTGATTTTGGCCCATATGCCGGCAAAAAAGGTGGTGAGATCGTCGCCCAAGGTTCACTAGCAGATATAAAACAAAGCAATAATTCGATAACTGGAAAGTATTTATCAAAAAAACTTAAAATTGAACCAAATAAGAATGTTTTATCTGAAAAGCTGACAACTGACAAGCTGATATCTATTCGGGGTTGTCGTCAGTGGAATCTTAAAAATGTTAATATTGATTTTCCTCTTAATAAATTTGTTTGTGTCACCGGAGTTTCTGGGTCGGGCAAATCTACTTTAGTGCACGATACCTTGTATGGTGGTGTTCGTAAAAATATCTTAGGAAGTTATTATGGAACAATTGGTAAATTTGATGAAATTACTGGAACCCAAAATATAACAGACGTGTTGTTAGTTGACCAGTCTCCAATTGGTAGGACACCTCGAAGTAACCCAGCAACTTATACAAAAGTATTTGACGATATTAGAAATTTGTTATCACAAACAATTGAAGCCCAAATAAGAGGGTTTACCCCAAGTCGTTTTTCTTTTAATGTCAAGGAAGGTCGTTGTCCAGTGTGTGAGGGCCAAGGTCAAATAAAAATTGAAATGCAGTTTTTACCCGATATTTATGTAACTTGTGAAGAATGTCATGGAAGTAGGTTTAAAGAAGATACTCTCGAAGTAGAGTATAAAGGAAAAAACATCGACCAAATATTGTCTATGACCATCGATGAAGCGGTCGAATTTTTTAAAAACAATGCTAAATTAAAAAGAATGTTAACTACAATCCAGGAAGTTGGTTTGGGATATTTAGAATTAGGTCAATCATCAAATACTTTATCAGGAGGCGAGTCACAACGTCTTAAAATTAGTCGTGAGCTAGTCAAGCGTGGCAAAGGGAAAATGCTTTATATCTTAGACGAACCAACTACTGGTCTACATTTTTATGATGTCGATCGCCTAATCAAGGTATTACGTCAATTAGTCATCAATGGAAATACTGTCGTGGTTATAGAACATAACTTAGATATGATAAAAAATGCTGATTGGATTATCGATATGGGACCAGAAGGAGGGGATAAAGGAGGAGAATTACTAGTCGCTGGCACTGTCAACGATGTTATAAAATGTTCTCGAAGCTATACCGGACAATATCTAAAAAAGAATTTATCTGAATAGCTACCTACATTTCTCCCTAATTTCTACTGTTGTTCTCCATCCAGTTTCCCATTTTTCTGTTGTACAGTAATCGTTAAATTGATTTAGCCAGCCAATATAACTGGATTTAGTTTCGTATATTAAGGCCAACTTATCTTGAGCAGGTCTCGTATTTTTATAAAATATTTCTTGCGTTCTAATATACTCTGGGACTTCTTCTAAACTATAAGAAACTTTTTCTGGCATATAACCATATTTTTTATTTCCATACCACCAGTACAAGTATTGATTTGGATAATCATATACTTCTGGGACATAGTTATATGCCCTAAATCCATTACCATTCATTTTTGAATAGACCCAATCTATATTAACTAATAAATTGTTTAAGTTTTTTGGATCATCACTAAATTTCAATCCAACAAACTGACTTTGATCTTTAACTACTAAAAAAATGTTTCTCAACAGTAATATACCAATTACTAATACGGCCAAATTTTTAAATTTATTAATATTTGATATTCCTATAGCTATCACAAAGCAATACCAGACTCTTAGACTTTCTAAATACCAAGATTTTAACGGGTGATGATATATCGCGGTATAAAACAAAAAAGCAAATATTATAAAAGAAATAAAATAAATCCCCTTAATTCGGTATTTCTTATTTATTACAATTAGAGCAATAGAAAGTAATAACAGGATAAGTCCCCATCCGGGTGGGGCTATAAATTGACCTTCGAAAAATTTTACTATAGTTACAAAATGTGACACAATCACCTCACTTATTTCTAATCTCTCTCCCAAAACATCATTACTACCCGAAAATACTCCTAACAATAATCTAGACATTTGAAATTTATTTTTAATTTCTAGCAGAATTTGAGGGAGAAACCATGGGATTGATCCAACCAAAAAAGATTTCCAGGTGTTAGTTTTCTTGTTTAAAATAATTACGGCTATTGAAAACAACAAACATACTATTCCAAAAGCAGCCTCAAATTGGGTCAATAGAGCACTGGTAATTCCCAAATATAAAACAGATTTATTATTTTTTTTATCTAAAAAATTCCATAACGCCAAAAAATAATAAACACTCAGGTATGTTGCCATGTTTGCATTCCAAAAATACCTTGTCAGATTAAACATTTGGGGTGCTGTCAAAAACAAAACTCCAGTCAAAAATCCCAACAGTATATTTTTTTTTCTAAAGAACCAAAAAATGAAAGCTCCAGTAAATAAAAACAATATTATGTTCCAATATACCAATGCCTGTGGATTACCTTGGCCTATCCAATATGCCGGTAAATTTATATAGTAGTAAAAAGGACCCAGTCTCAATCCATTAATTGAAGTAGTCGGCCCCAATACTGCTAAATCTGTAAATTCACCCAACGCTCGAATATCCAACAAATCTCTTGATTGATCAAAAGTAAAAGCGGTGTTGTAATTTTTTGTATGTAAAAATCTTATTACTCCGGAAACAATTAAAATAATTCCAAAAATAATTGCTAACAGTTTTCCTTTAAAATTCATAACTTCATTATATAATACAAAAGTGATTGATATAAAAACAATTCCCTCAAAACCAGGTGTTTATATTTATAAAAACAACCAGAAGAAAATTATCTATATTGGTAAAGCTATAAATCTTAAAAAAAGAGTTTCTCAATATTTTCAGACTGACCGTGCACTAGGTTATAAAACTTCTCGATTAGTTTCCGAAATTGACGATATCAGTTTTCGAACTGTAAATTCAGAAATTGAAGCCCTGGTTTTAGAGTCAAGTTTAATTAAACAATATCGTCCTAAATACAACTCTCAACTCAAAGACGATAAAAGTTATATTTATATCACAATCACTAAGGACAAATTACCCCTAGTCAAGCCGGCTTTTAAATCTATTCTAAATCAAGGCGATATTTTTTATGGCCCATTTCCTGATAGTCGTTCTGTCAAAAATCTTTTAAAAACAATTCGTCATATCTTTCCTTACTATTCAAAGAAACACAGTTCTCATAAGTGTCTTTATTGCCATATTGGTATTTGTCCTGGTCCAAAACCAAATCCAAAAGAATATCGATCTACTCTGTTAAAGATAAAAAAACTATTGGCTGGTAATTTTAAAAAATTAATTAAAGATTTAACTAACGAAATGAAATTAGCTTCAAAATTAGAAAATTTTGAGTTGGCAAAAGTCCGTCGTGATCAAATTTCTTCTATAAACTATGTTATTTCTGGCTGGAAAAGTTTAAATCACCTTTATCAAGATATTGAATTTTCAGAAGATAAATATCAAAAAGCAACCAACGAACTCAAACTAATTTTAAGCTCCTATTTCCCAAAATTATCAACAATAAATCGAGTCGAAGCTTATGATATCTCCAATCTTGGACTAAAATATTTTGTTGGAGCCATGACTGTTTTTCAAGATGGCAAAATAAACACCTCTGAGTATCGCCAGTTTAAAATAAATTCAAAAGTAACCCCAGACGATCAGTTTATGATAAAGGAAGTAATCTATCGCCGACTTAAGCATTTAGAGTGGAATTACCCTGACTTAATTGTAGTCGATGGTGGTAAACCCCAGGTTAGTGCAGCATCAGAAGCAATAAATATTATAAATCAATCTCCCCTCCTTTCCTCAAGAGAGGGGATTAAGGGGTGGGTTTTGCCTATTATTGGTTTAGCCAAAAAAAACGAAACAATTGTCATTAAAATCAATCAAATGGCAGGCCTACCAGCCGAATGGCAAGAAATTAATTTACCCAAAAACTCTCCCTCTCTTCAGTTACTTCAACATCTTCGCGACGAAGCCCATCGCTTTGCCAACAGATATAGAAAATTAATTATTAAAAAACAAACTTTTTCTTAATTAAATTTTGTCTCATTTTTTCCAGCAACTGAAATTTGGGCCCTCAAAGCCTTGTTAGCGTTAGCTGGTAACTCTTGACCAATATTTATGTTCCGCCAATTAATCTTTTTCTTATTATCAATAAAATAATACGCGGTACTGTCTTTTTGACTTCTCTTTTCGTCATCACTGAAGTTTCCAATATAAATAAACCTTTGTTCAGGGTCCCAATTTTCAGTCGTTTTTAATGGTAATGCTATAATTCCACCCCTAAAGACCATATCTCTTCTATTATGAACATCATATAGAGATGTATCTTTGGGAAAAACTACCAAAGATTTAACTATATCTTCATCAGTTTTAGTACAAAATTTAATAGAATCTACAAGAATCCCTTTTTTACCAATTTTCAATATATTATTTTTAATATAAGGAATATTTTTTGGGTCTAAAAATGCAACTTGTCTATTATCTAAATATCTCTTCTCAGCCGGTAAATCATCGTCAGAAATTTCTTCAATCACGTTTTTTTTAATCCCTTCATTTGTTTTAATTTCTCCTTGTGTTTTGGAATCTATTCTTATTTTTGGCATTTCAGTAATTGAATCCAAAGAAATACCTAAACTTTCAATGCCAATCTGACCTTCAACGAGTTTTTTTCTTATTCCTGTTTTACCTTTAATTTGAGGTGTTTCGGTACGCGCCTCACTTTCCAATTGTTTTAAATAATATTCCCTAACATGCCCCATATATTTAATATACCTATAATACAAATATTATACCAAATTTAAAATATTTAGCAAATTATTAACTTATTAAAAATACTTCATGTTGATATAAACCGAAAACTAATCTAA
>CAZCYK010000026.1:0-9317 GCA_964502975.1 uncultured Gammaproteobacteria bacterium
ATTCTTTGTCTTTTGTTATAGCAATTTGCTTGCCATTTTTCCCTGCAATTTCGATGTAATTAAAAATTTTACTTCTGAAATCAGAAATATTAATTATATTATTCATATGTACAATCATAAAACACATTGTACATCATGTCAATAGTTAATGTCTCCTAATTCGCTACATCCAAATTTATACCTAAAATAAAAAAACTAGTATCAAGTCTTTAGTTTTGCTATTTACTACTTACTAAAAGCTATTAGCTAATTACTATTCAGCCAACTCTCCGCATCGAGCGCCGCCCTGCACCCTTCACCAGCCGCCACTATGGCTTGTTTGTGTTTTATATTGACACAATCACCCGCAGCAAATATTCCCTCCACATTCGTCATAGTTATATGTTCTTTATTTTTCCCAACCAACACTTGTCCAGTTTCACTTAAATCTACTAAACCCTTCAAAAACTCTGTTGCTGGGCTGCTTCCAATTGCCACAAACAATCCGTCAAGCGGTAATATTTTTTCCTCACCAGATTTGTTATTTTTAATTTTTATATTTTCTAATTTGCTTGGAGTACTTGTTTCTTGGTTATTAGAATTTAACTCAACCACTTCACTATTCCACCAAATTTCGACTTTTGGATTATTCAAAACTTTATTTTGTTCAGCAATCGATGCCCTAAACTCATCTCTTCTGTGAATTAAATATACTTTTTCACAAATTTTTGACAAAAAGCCAGCCTCTTCGCAAGCAGTATCACCTCCACCCACCACTGCCACTGTTTTGCCTCTAAAAAACATTCCATCACAAGTAGCACAACCACTTACCCCCTTACCAATCAACTCTTGTTCTTTAGGCAAATTAAGCCATTTTACTACCGCTCCAGTTGCAACTATCACCGACCTTGCCTCCAACATATCTCCATTATCCAATTCAACCTTAAATAGTTTTATAGTTTGGTTATTGGATTTTGCAATTTGTTTGTTTCTTGTTTCTTGTAATTTGAAAATTTTCGAAGCACTTCCGTTTCGAATCTCCACCCCCAAATTTTTTGCCTGTTGCTGCATATCCATCATCAGTTTCACCCCGCCAACTCCATTCGGAAACCCTGGATAATTGTCCACCAAAGTTGTAATTGTCAACTGACCCCCTGGTTGGCCTCCGGCTATAACTATTGTCTTTAAGTTAGATCTGGCATTATAAATTGCCGCAGTTAGTCCAGCTGGCCCCGAACCTATTATTAAAGTATCAAAAATTTGGTTTTCATTAGTCATAGTCCATTTTAACACCTGTTTTGCTTTACTTTTTTTTAGTTTACTCTAATATTTTATTACTACCCATGATTAAAAAAACCACAATTACTATTTTTCTGATTTTCAAAATCATCAGTAATAAAACCCGATTTTTATTTTGGTTTTTTGTCCGATTTATTTCTGCTCTTTTACCCTTGTTATCAATTTACCTTTATTCTCAAGTTGTCAGTGATTTTGAAGCCAAAACTGAATTAAAACCCATTTTATTTTTAGTTTTAATTATATTTATTGTTCGTATTATAGATAATTTTCTTCGACTCAAATCACTTTACAAGATTGAAGAGTGTATTAGTGATATCGGTTTTGACATTCACAATTATTTCACTAAAGACCTTAAAGCCACCAATAAAGAAGAAAGACACCAAAGTATTCAAGCCATTCGTAATTTTTCCGATGCTAGTAGTTGGACTTTAATGTTATTTCGTCAGCCAGGGATTGACAGTGTAGTTTCTTTGACAATTATTCCTATTATTTTATTTTTTGTTGACAAACAAATATTTGTGCTAGAGGTTGCTTATATTTTAATTTATTTACTTATAGATTATTATACAACCCAAAGATATATCAAATTACGCGATGTCCAAAACACTAAAATCGAAAATTATTATGCCAAATTACAAGAAAGTGACGATGTCGAATTGGAACAGAAAACTTTTACTCGTCATTTTACTCGACTTTCCAACTGGAGTTTTTGGGAATGGTTTTTAATCCAAAACAGTGCCGTAATTTTTTATTGTTTAATTTTGACTTTTTGTATTTTTTCTATTTATAGCGGAGTCAAACAAATATCAGACCTAGTCTTAGTTATGGGTTATGTCACTTCTACTCAAGTTTATCTTAATTCTTTATCTGAAATTAAGGACAATTTAGCTATTATGACCGTCGCAGTTGATCATCTTGCTCGCAACAAAAGCATCTCGGCTATCGAACTCGACGATTTAGTCTAGTGTTAAACTATTCAACTATTTATCTACTTATCTATTAAACTAATGCATGCCTGAACTTCCCGAAGTTGAAGTCGTTCGACTTTTTTTACAAACACACCTTGTTGGCAAAACTATTTCTAAATTAGAAATAGTTACCCCAAAAAGTTTTATTGGCAATCCTGAGCTTGTCGAAGGACAAAAAATTATCTCCACTTCTCGTCTTGGTAAACAGCTATCTCTTCATCTCCAATACGGTTTAATATTACTTTTCCATCTCAAAATGACCGGCCAGGTTATTTATCAGGGGGTTTCGCTTGGACATCCCACGCCCAATTTACCCGCCAAAGCTTTAGCGGAGGTGGGCAAATCCACCCGTCTTGTTTTTACTTTCTCCGACAAATCAAAACTATATTTCAACGATCAGCGCAAATTTGGTTGGGTTAAACTTCTTAGTCAGACTGAGCTTGTCGAAGCCCAAAAAAATGTTGGAGTTGATTTGTTAAGCCCCAAATTTACTGTCAAATATTTTTATGACCAACTTCAATCAACCACACGACCTATTAAATCAGTTTTACTCGATCAATCGAAATTCGCCGGTGTTGGCAATATTTATGCCAACGATGCTTTGTTTTTAAGTCATATTCATCCCCAAATCAGTTCTAAAAAAATTTCTTTTACTCAATCCAAAATTCTTCATCAAAAATTAATAAAAATTATAAAAGAATCAATCTCTCAAGGTGGCTCCACCGCCAAAGATAATAAGTATATTCACCCAGACGGTAGCCACGGTCAACATCAATTTCATTTTCGAGTTTACCAACGCGAAAATGAACCTTGTCTCAAGTGTAAAACCCTTATCAAAAAAATCAAAATTGGTGGCCGGGGAACTTTCTACTGCCCCAAGTGTCAACCTCCTCTGTTAAAATAAACCATGCCAATTTTTTATTTCGTATTGCTATTTACTATTAGCTATTTACTACTAGCTTCTCCAATCGCGGCTCAATGTCCAGTCTGTATTGTCACAGTTGGTGGCGGTATGTATTTGGCCAAAAAACTAGGGATTGATGATTTTTTAGTATCTCTTTGGATTTCTGGTTTAAATACGGCCATTGCCTTTTGGGCAGCTACAAAAATTAAACATCGTGTTTTTGGTAGCCCTATTATTCTTTCAATTTTAATGGTTGCTCTGACATTGGTCTATTTTATTTTTACCGATCAAACCGGCGGAGTCGCCAACAAAGTTATTGGATTAGACAAAATAATATTTGGTCAAATATTGGGTATGTTTATTTGGTTTTTAGGTGTTTTCGTCGATCGACATTCTCGCAAACTAAACGGTGGCAAAATATTATTTCCTTATCAAAAAGTAGTTTTTCCCATTTCAATTTTGCTAATTTTTACAATTTTATTTAAATTAATTTTTAGGTTATAAATTATAGACTTCTCCCTTTTTTAAGGGGAGATACCCCGATTTATCGGGGAGAGAGGTTTCTATGAACAATACCGACATTCAAAAATTTATCGACAAGGCCAAAAGTTTAGAAAAAGGGCACCTTATGGATCTTTCATCTGGAGAAGATTTATCAATGGCCATTATGAACCTTATCGGTATCGAAGAACATATGTTTTTTACTTCCCAAAAACTAGGGGATATCAAATATATTGAAGTCTTAAATACAGCTCGAGAAATGCGAAAAGAGTTGATGAAAAAAATTGTCAAAGAAGGTCATGGAGAAGTTTGGTGTGCTAGCAAACACTTATTATCTGCCTCCATGCGTCTTATGGAAGTTGGTACTAAGTATTTAACCAAAGGGGACAATAAAGAGGCCAATGAATATTTCAAAAAATCTTTCGACCTTTACAATCTTTTTTGGGGTCTAAATTTAGGTCTAGTCAAATCCAACCCAACCAAACCAAAGTTTGAAGACAAAGACAAACCTCTTCCAAAAAAAGATTTTTTAGGATCAATTAGTCAGACTATTGGTAAAATTCTTGATTGCTGTCGTGAGTAATTTTTATCGCAACATCAAATATCCACCCAAGACTATTAACAATCCTGGCCAAACATAATCCCATTCAATTAACATTGGTGCCAATTTATTGACCAACAAAATTCCACCCCAAAGTATTAAAAGTAATCCTAAAAAACTTCCTTGTCTTTTTTCTGGATTTATTTTTTCCACTTTTATCTCTTTTTTAAACTCCTTAGCAACCGTTTTAGCCTTATTACTGACATCATTGGCAAATTCTTTTACATTTTCTTCCCAGTTTATTTTTTTATTTTCTTTTCCTTCTTTAGGAATTACCAACCATAGTACCAAATAAATTAACACTCCACTACCGCCACCAATAGCTAATAATACAAATATTACTCGTACCAAAGTTTCGTCAATTTCAAAATAATCAGCCAATCCTCCACACACCCCAGCAACTATACAATCATCTATTTTTCTATATATCTTTTTATTTTTCATATATATTTTTTAAAAAATTATAGTCTTATTTTACTTCATTTTTTCCAATTCATAAAACATAATTTTTTCTGTTATTTTTTCCTGTCCGTTTATCTTAAATTTCCCCAAAGAACTTACTTCCCACACCATTTCTGTTTCCGGCGGTCTATCAATTGGGGCTACCAAAAATAATTTTTCTGCATTTGGATAATCTTCCACCCCCATCGGTTCACACCCTTTGATAGTTAATAAAAACCTCAAATCATACGATCTAGTGTCACCACTCAAAGTACTCGCCACATTAAATTTATTCGGGCAGCCGTTTTTTAAAATTTTTTCTACTACATTTTTTTGCGTTGGATAATTCCAGTCTGTAGGGTGTATTAAAGGTGATGGATTGGCAATAAATTTTACCTGTAACAAACTTATGCCTAATACTAAAACAATGCCAAAAAAAATCTTTTTATTTTTAATAATGTTTAGTAACCAAGCCAAACCCCAAAAGATAAAAATACCCAAGGGGTGAATTAGATAATAAAGTTCAAAATGTTCGTTACTCGAAGATTGGCTCATTACCCAAACAATAGTATTTATATTATAAAAATTATTTCTAATTTCAAAAACAAACCAAGGTAAATCACCCAAAATAAAACCTATTGGTAAATAAATAAAAGTATTTTTATTCCATAATTTTTTATTTTTTACCAAAATAATTAATAGTGGTATCGCCCAAAATACCGAAGCATAGTGAAATCCGAAAGCCAAACCCCACATTAAACCCACCCCCAATAAATATTTAATTTTGTTAGTTTTGATATATTTATCCAAAATAATTACCGTTAATACCCCAAGTGGTATTAAAAAATGTGGATTCCAAAAAAAACGACTATGAATTATAAAATATCTTGAAAAAGTAATTAATCCAAATATTGATAGAGCCTCTATTTCTCCGTATTTTTTTCTAATCCAATTTACAAAATATAATATAAATCCAAGTTCTATAAACAATAAAATCAAGTCAATCGCCATCGGATTCCATTTAGTAATTATTCCCAAAATTCCTAATACATAATAATATTGAGGCCCAATAAAAAATCCTCTATCCAAAAAAGTCTTAGATGTTGCCATCGGTCCAATTAATCGAATCTTTTTATCACTCACCATTTGAAAACTTTCCAGCAAATGTAAACCCTGGTCAAAAAAATAATTTGCCTTTATCTCAAAATCATTCAACCTTAAAAATAAATAAACTCCAGTCAGTATCAAGAGTATAATCACAAAAATTGTTTTTCTTCTTTTCATTGGCTATTAAGTTTATAATACTATCTAATGGATCTCCAAAAAAGGACTACCTTTTTCCAATTTTCGTTTTTTCTAATATTAATATCGATAGTTTTTAACCCCAGATTAATTTACGCCAACGAAAAATACGTCACCATAGTTAACCCTATCAGAAGTCGAGAATTGTGGAAAGTTAAAACACTTTCTCCTTTAGAAAATCAATATAAGACTATCAACGATCTCAAGCTTAAGGCTACCTGGTTGATTCAAGACGATGTTTTTAGCGATCAAGATCTTGTTAAAAAGTTAAAAGATTTTGACTCCAACCAAGAATTTGGTTTGTTTCTTGAAGTTAGTCGCAATTTAACCCAAAAATCTCGAGTTTATTATCCAACCGAAACTACCTGGTATAGCCCAAAAGCTGTTTTTCTTTCTGCCTATGATATTAAAGATCGCCAAAAAATAATTGACCAGATGGTTATTAATTTTAAAAATACTTTTGGTTATTTACCCAAATCAGCTGGTGCCTGGTGGATTGACAGTTGGTCTCAACAATATCTAGAAAAAAAATACCAAATCAAAAATTTAATGATAGTTGCCGACCAAAAGACCACCGACAATTACGGAGTTTGGGGACAATGGTGGGGATATCCTTACCACCCTTCATCTGAAAATGTCCTCACCCCGGGCAATTCACCCACAGTTATTATTCAATGGGCTCAACGAGATTTATCAAAAGCTTATCAAGGCGCTGGCCCCTTGGTTTCCAATTACTCACTTCAAGCCAACGACTACACTAGTCAAGGTTTAGATACTAACTATTTTCAAAATTTAGCCAGTCAATATCTTGCAGTTGATCCCCTTGGCCAAATCACTATTGGCCTAGAAACAGGCATGGAAAGCGTTGGCCACGAGTCAGAATACAAAAAACAATTAAGTTGGATAAAAGATAATCAGGTAATCAGTTTGACAATGAGCGAATTTGGGGACAAATATCGCTCAATTTATAACAATCAAAATCCTCAAAAAATAGTTTTGGGCGACTGGGAACTAACACCTAAATATCGAAGTAATGAATTGTTAGCCGAAAAAACAATATACACTCCCAATCTTAGTTTTAAAGATAAATTTGTCGCCGACAAATCCGAATTTCTAGATCGAGTCTTAGTTAATTCTGCCGATTTTAAAAATATTAATTATTGGCCAATATTTTTACTATTTATCCCACTTTTATGGTGGTGGAGTAAAAATCTTGTTCCAATTTTATGGTTAGTTGTACTTTATTTACCTATATTTAGGTCATTTTATAGTTCTGGATGGCAAATATTTTTTGGTCCCAATTTTAATAACTTAATTTCAATTCAGATACTAATTTTGATTTTAGGCAGTATTTTGGTTACTAAAATTAATCAAAAATTTAAAATTAATTGGAGCGCTTGGTTTTCAGTTTGGATTTTTAATCTATTAATTTTTACTGCCAGATTTTCTATTATTGACGGTAAAAAACATCTTGGTTGGCTAATTGATAATTTTAGATTTATAGGTATCACTATTGGCAGTGGCATTAATTTTATCAATCAAGACCTGGTTGATTATGTTGCCGCTACTATGTTGAAATTTGATCCCAATTGGATTTGGGGTAATTGGTATACTTGGTTAATAATCTATCCTTTGATCGAAATTAGTCTTGTCTTATTAATTAACAAATATTTTCCCAAAAAAATTAAATACTTTTTATCTTTCTTGTCCATATTTTTTATTATTTACCTGTTTAATCTATCTCCGCTAAACATTAAATAAAATGACTTTATTTAAAAATAAAATTATTTATTTTTTCTTAGCTTTTTTAGTTTTTGTATTTCTTCCGACAACCAAATTTGACTCCATTGATGGTCTTATGTACCTCACTACAGCCAAGAGTGTTGTCTATGAGGGAGATTTTTCTGTAGAAGAAAAAGTTCCTAGTTTACGTAAAGGTACTGATGGTAAATTTTATTCAGTTGGTGGTTTGGGTTGGACATTAGCTTTAGTTATTCCAGTCTGGATCAACAAAACTATTGGCGGAGGTATTGAAAATGTCGAATTTGCCGCTAGTTTCACCAACCCGTTTTTAGCCTTTTGTTTATTAATCGTTTTGTCTAAACTCTATTTTTTAATTTCCAAAAACAAAAACGTTAGTTTATTAATTGCCTTTATTGTTGTTTTTACTACCAATCTTTTGCCACTTGCTAAACATTCTTTTGCTCATATGTTGTCTATTCTAGCTGTTTCTGCTGCCGTCTATTTTGGTCTTAAGTATTCCCAATCCAAAAAATCAAGAGATCTAATCTTGTCAGGAGCCTTTTCCGGCCTTTTAGGTATCAGCTATAACTATAGCTTTGTCTTAATTAGTTTTTCTTTATTTTTAATTTTAATTATCCAAAAATCACTTAACAAAAAAATTATCCTTAACTGGCTGTTGGGTGCCATTCCTTTTATCATAATGCTATTTGCTTACAATTATTTTCGATTTGGTGATATTTTTGAAAGCGGTTACGGTATTAATATAGATACTGGCGACAATCTAATTAAAGCCAGTTTTTTTGATGGTGTTTGGGGTATTCTACTTAGTTCTGGAAAAAGTCTTTGGGTCTATAGCCCAATTCTAATTTATAGTTTTTATTTATCTATAAATAATTTTAAAAAAAATTGGGTTGACTTATTGTTCTTAATTATTTTAGTTGTTAATGTTTTATTTTATTCTCGACTTCCTTTTTGGAGTGGAGAAACAAGTTACGGTCCGCGATATTTTTCTACAATTATTCCATTTGGTGGTTTAGTTTTAGCTCGTCATTGGGCAAAAGTTAATAAAAAAATTATCTTATTCCTGGTTCTAATTGGTTTATGGGTTCAACTTGTTGGCGTCTCGATTCCCTATACTCAACATTATCCTTGGTACGAAATGGAGTTTATGTGTGTCGGTAGTCAAGGATTAAGTAGACGAGGGGAGTTAGATTATTGGACTATTTCTCATTTTATTCCTAGATACTCACCCCCATATCGACTAAAAAGAAAATTAGTCGAGAACTGGACAAATGTTGTCTTAAAAAGAGATGGAGACTTACCAGATTTCTGGTGGCTCAAAAAATAAAAACTAAAACTTTTCTTCCCAAGCCTCGACCAAAAAACACCCAAAATAATATCTCTATAAATCCAACTCTTATTTTTTCACCTTAATTCGTATTAAAGAACAAATCTTAGTTTATTTTTATATTGTTATCAATAGAATCTATATATTTTTCAGGTACTCCATTTCTGACAATATACTCTCTGTATGATTTCGGCATGTATTTTTTCATTGTCTCCATTATTTTTCTCCCAT
>CAZCYK010000027.1:0-8840 GCA_964502975.1 uncultured Gammaproteobacteria bacterium
ATTTCAGGGTCACTTGTAAGCGGTAGGTTCGAGGTTCGAATCCTTGTGGGGGAGCCATAGTTTATTATCACTACAATTGAGTAGTGTATCAAAAGGTTTTTGGGCTGTGTATACGAGTTTTTTGTTATCTAACTTTAGGTTCTGAAGTACTAACTTCAATAATTGTCTTCTTTCTTCAACTTCAGAACTTATAAAAAGGTCATAAGCACGATTTACCAGTTCCAATAGGTATTTTGCCGTTATATAGTAGTTATCTTCGGCTTCTTGAAGTAATGATAATCTAGTATCCAAATCTGACAACTTATCCCTTAATGTTTGGTAGTATTTGTCATAAGTATCATCAGTAATACGCCCTTTTAATTTATCCATATATAAGTTATCCATCATCAAGGTTGTAGATTGTCTTTCTTCCGTCAAACTTTTAAATTGTTTATTTTGAAAATCCATTTTATCTTGATGTACACCACTTAAAGTTTCAACTGTTTTACTTAGTACTTCTTCTGGAATTTGTATTCTTTTAAATACCTCACCTAATTGATTTGTAATTTCTTCTTCTCTAATCCACGGAGCGTTATGTTTGCCGTTGTATTGGGTACAGTGATAATAAATATGTCCTTTGTGCTTTTCAGGGGTCAGAGATAAGCCACAATGCGAACATCTAATCATTCCTCGGTAAATATATGGTTTACCTGCATATTTAAATCTTTTCTTATTAAAACCAGCTTTAATTTGCTGGACCTTATCGAATAATGATTTCGTAATTAGAGGAGGGTATTTATGAGGATATAATTTACCTTTCCAAACCATTTCGCCGTAATAAAATGGATTTTTTAAAATGTTATCAATTGAAGCTTTGGTCCAACTAATTCCAAAATCCTTTTTTAATTTTTGTCTTATTAAGTCCATTGAAAAACTTTGTGTTTCGTACCATTCAAAAATTTTTTGGACCACTTTTGAATAATAATCATCTACAATAATATCTCTTTTATCATTAGACAGGTCTACGTTTTTATATCCATAAGGTGCTTTGGCGGGAAATTCACCTTTTCTTAACTTTCCTTCAATAGCTCGTTTTACATTATCGCTGATAGCGTCAGAATAGTATTTTGCGAGACCCAAACTCATACTAAAGGCAAACTTTTCCGTTGCAGATAATCGACTGTTGATTATCTGACCATCTGAAACAAAATGAAGCTCTACCTCGTCTTTTAACGCTTTTTCATAAAGAATAGCAACACGCTTATCAAAGACATTTCTCGATAGTCGGTCAACCTTATCAAAACAGACAACTATCGGTTCTTTTTGATTAAGTATGAAATCAAGAATGTCATCAAAATCATTCCTTTTAGTTTTATAAGCACTTTCATCAAAACTGAAGTTTTTAAGTATTTCAAAACCTTTACTATTACTATATTTTTCTAGTCGAGCAGTTTGTGCTGGTAATGAATTACCCGCCTCTTTTTGTTCTTCTGTACTAACTCTAGCAATAAGTATAGATTTCATCTTTTTAAACCTCCAATCTTATCCAACCATTCTCTTTTATGTCGGAGTTATATTTTTTTTCTACAAACAAATACATACCTGATTTTGTTGCTTGGATTATTCCGCCTTTTAATTTTAAATTTTTATATCTATCAATATAATTTTGCAAAGCATTTGATTTAGCCATAGTTTCTGCAATCTTGGCAGTTATCCCTGACTTAGTATCATATATTCCAATAGATCCATCTTTAAAATAAACCACATAATCAGGATAAAATCCTCGCATTATTCCGCTATCCGGATCAATGTAACTAACAGCAAAATAGATTTCCTTTTCTACTCCATTTTTAAACCACCATTCAACATTTTGGCTTTTATTTAATAATTCTTCAAAATCTTTTTCTGGTTGGCTTCTATTACTTTGTAGATAACATTTATCGTAAGCATAATTATGACTGTCACAATTAACGTAACCTTCATTAAAATACTCTACTGCTGGTATATCCCAAACAATCTCTTTTTCTCTCTTAGCTTCTTCAATTTCTTTCTGTCTAATTTCCTTAAATTTGATCTTAGCAGTCTCAATAATTTCTTTAAAAATTTTCTGATTGTTTTCAGAACAAACAATTATTCTCTGAATTTCTAGCCTGCTTTTACCTTTATACCCTAAATAACTATCAAACCAATCATAAATTGCCATTTGAATTTTATTGCACGATCTAATTGGAGCAAAAGGTAATGAAGTTAATTTAGCAAATGTTTCAAATTTATTTTTTACCTCATCTTCAGATACAGTAAACTGGATGTTTACACCGGTTATGTCGTCTTTTATATGGTTATCAATATCTGTAAAAATTGCATCTACAATGACCGGCTGACTTAACTCATTTGGTTTTAAGTCTAATTTAACATCTGCTTTTTTATAAGCATCAATAGGTAAATCTTTTTCTTCAATACCAAAATACTTGTTCGCTTCATTGATAAATAATCTTCTGAATTTAAGCGTTAAATCACCATAATCAACCCTTTTTAAATAAATTGAAGGCAAGTTAATTGGTTTATAATCTGGTTTTCTATGGCTTGGATAAATATAAAACAAACCTCTAGTATCTTTATCTTCCTTTAAAGTAATTTTATCTATGTTTGTATAAACATAAGCCCTATCAAGATCTAAAATTTCATAATGCTTGGCTTCCGGCATTCTTAAAATACGTCCAACAGTTTGCACTTCAAAAACCTTACTTTTAATTTCTCTAAAAATAACTAATAGTTGAGCTCTAGGACAATCCCAACCCAACGCTATAGCCTGTTTAAATATCAATACCTCAACCTGATTATCAACCATTTCTATATTTTCAAGATTTTCTTTTTCATTTGATAGCCATATACCTAATTTCCCATTATCCAAAGTAATGTCATATTTTTCCTTTAAAATCTTTATTATTTTTTCCATCTTACTTTCATCCAATACACTAGTTTTTTCACCTTCACTTGGCAGTTGAATTAAAAGTAAAGGATTAACATTTATTTGGTTCTGTTTGTATAGCTCGCAAAGTTCTTCACGTTTTTGAATAGCTGATCCCAAAATTACTTCATCAGCTACATCATTAAAGTTTTTATTTTCACCTATTTCTGGATTGATAACAATCTCTTTTTTAATCATTCCTTCGTTTACCACATCATCAAAACGAATTGTAATTTGACCAGCTTCTTCATATTCTAGTTCTTCTGGCGTTGGAGTAACGGTTGGTGTTGCTGAAACTTCTAATATCAACTCGGGATCAATGACAGTTTTTACTAAATCTTGCGATTTTTTGGACCAATAATGATAATGGCTTTCATCAACTATTAAAATAATTCCTACCCCTTTTTCTTTTGTATGTTTAATATAACTCTCTAAATTCCTATCATTTTCATTATCACGCATTAAGATATTAGTATAATTTCCTTCTTTGTCTTGTTTAGTTAAACTATGCCAATTTACAAATGAAATTTCATTTTCTTGAAATTCATTTCCATTTATTTCTTCAAGGTAAGATAAAGTATATCGGCTATCCTGTAGATAATTTTGAAGTTTTTCTTTACTTTGTTTATGTAAATTATTCCCACTTATCCAAATAAAAGCATAAGGCTTAGATAAATTCTCTTTTGATAATAAACTTAACCACTCGGCTACTATTATTGTTTTTCCAGAACCAGTAGGAGCTTTTACTACACAAGATCTAATTCCAGGTTTTTCCAGTAATTTTTTTGAAATTGATAAAAGTTTATCAACTGCTTTTATTTGGTATTCTTTTAATTTCATTTTATTTAAAAATTTTTCTATAAACTTCTAAAATACTTTCAGGAATAGGGCAGAGTTGATGTTTTATTTTAAGGTCCTCAAAATCATTAGTATAAGTGTCGTTAGTTAATGAAAAAACATAAATATGAGCTTCCAAATTAAGATTGCTTAATTCCTTTTTCAAGTCGTCAATTTTATCTAAATCAAACAATATACCAGTCACTAATTTAGAATTTTTTAAAACTTTATATTCTTTTTTATCAATTACTTTTTCAAAAGTATCTTCTCTAACACAAATCATTTCTGTTGATTTTTTAAGTAAGCTATTTCTAGTATCATCAGAAACATTTGTCTTAGGAACAAAAGACGTCTTAAAATAACGTACATTTGCTGGAATACCTTTCACATCGCCATAACCTTCTATAACAGCTTTAATTCTAGGTTGAGTAACTTCCTCTGCAATCTTATTTTCATTATTTGTACATAGAATAAATTTCCGATTTCCACCATCTTCCTCATTAAGCATCATAGTAGCGTGTCCAGTCGTTCCTGAACCAGCAAAATAGTCTAAAACAGTACCATTTTTATCTAAAAATAAATCAATACAATCTAATACCGAATAAACACTCTTAGGATATAAAAAGTCAGTACCTGGGATTATTTTTTGGAGTAGTCTAGTACCGTAGGCATTTGCATTATATTTACTACCATACCAAAATGAAGTTGGCTTAATTCTACCCAATTCTCTACGTTTATAATAAACAGTTACCTTACCTTTACGAATTATTGCTTTAAGTTCTTTTACATTTTCTTTAGCTCTTTCTTTATCCCAAAGCCACACTCTTTCAATTCCTTTTGTATTTATAGGGAATACTTCTGTCAGTTCACTATTTTTTGAAAAAGTTATTTCACTATTCTGATTTACGTAAAATGGATACCAATAGTCCGACCCTCTATCTTCCCTCCCTGCATCCCTTCTCATAAGTCCTTCCCAGCGAAATTTTGATATTTCATCTTCCTCTGGAAAATCTAAACCGAAGTCAGCAGACAACCCTCTAATTACAGGATTTCCCCAACTAACAAACAAAGCATATTCGTGGGCTTCCATAAAATACTTACTTTGGCGTCTCCCTTCTGGCTTAATGCAGATACAAACTCTCCCTAAACTTTTTGCTCCTAAGTCATACAACAGTGGTGTTAATGAATGTAATTCATAATCATCTATAGTAACAATTAAAACCCCATTGTCTTTAAGTAATTTTCTTGATAACAATAGACGTTTTTCCATCATTGATAACCACTTACTATGTCTATATGTATCGTTAATATCTACATAATCATTGTTATATTTCCAGTCCTTTGCACCAGTGTTGTACGGTGGATCTATATAAATGACATCAATTTTTCTTTGGTGGGTGTAATTTAGAACCGAAAGAGCGTGATAATTGTCACCCTCAATTATTAAATTTGTCGGCAAGTCTTTATCAGAAATAATCGCCTTATCCTCAACTTCATCTAGCACCGGCAAGTGTTTTTTACATTCGGTTACCACATTTTCTGGTTTATCTTCCCAAACCAAACCATACTTTTTTCTAGCTTTAAGTTTTTTAACTTCTTCAATTAGTTGTTCCTTTGTTAGGTCTGTAAGTTTCATATTTTATTTCCTTTTTTGAAGAAATTTATCCAATTCTTCTTTTTTAACTCTGTATTGTTTGCCCGCTTTAACTGCTGAAAGTTTCTTAGATTGTACCCATCTATAAACAGTAAGATAGGCGACTTTTAACATTTTTGCGACCTCTTCAATTGAATAGTATTCTTCTTTTTCCATATTAGTTATATTTATCATTATTTAACATTTTAGGTTGATAATCAATCAGATGAAGTGGTTCAAATTTAATCAAGTTTTCTTCCAAAACAGTTAGAGGATTTTTAATGGTTGGTAGTTTAAGTTCTTTTACTTGTTTTATAAAACGATACCAATTTCCATCTTTTCCTTTTGAAATCATCTGTTTAAATTCTCGGATATTAAAATTTTCAATTGCCGTTTTTAGACCAATTATTTGAAGTATTTTTATCGAGCTTAAATTTGAATTATTTAAAACCAATGTTGATATAAAATCTTTTAACCTCGTATTTTTATAATCAAGAATTTGTATTCGGTTTTTATTTATCTCGTTCAAATAATATAAAAGGATTTTTTGAGAAATTATTGGGTCAAATAAATTCTTAAAAGTAATTTCTGTTTCAACTCCTAAGGTCTTAAACAATTGTTTAATTTTTTGTCGTTGATTAAGTCTAATTTCCATCCTTAAAACCTCAAAAATTTTTCTTTTTTGAAATTCATCAAATAATCCTAATTGAAGTTTATTGTCTTTTTCTATTGCTCTTTTTTCACTTTTTTTAGCAATTTCCAAATCTTTAATTTTGTCATAAAAAGTAACTTCATAAGAACTGCTGTGCCACTTATAACTATGACCATCGTTTCTGTAATCAGTTTGGTTAATATCCAATGATAGACTTACATTCGCTTCTTTTATTTTACTAATCATATAATGCGGGATACTGCCATCGGTTAGAGGTATGTTTTTAGAATAATGAACTAAAGAAATAGGGGCTCTTTCTAAAACATTTAGAAAAATATAAACACCCATCTGCTTTAACACTTGATTGAGTTTTTCAACTACTTTTTGGTAATCATCTATAACTAATTCATCAAAGTTATTTCCAAATAAAAGTTTTGGTAAAGATAACTCAATTGCTAAAGTTTCTTCACTTCGACCAGAACAATTATATCGATGACTTAATGTGAGTCTTGGTTTATAAATTCCATTTATTAGTTCACCTTTTGTCGGATTTTGGACCATCGTATAGTAGCCTCGTAATGAGTTCATTGTATTTCTTTCAAACTTAGAATTATCTTTAATCCAAAACATACTTTTATCTAATGTTAATTTGATTGTGTCTATCATACATTTTCGTTACTTTTTCAAACTCATTAACGATTACATTTTCAATATCTTCCGCAATTTGTTTATTTATTGGATAAAAAATACCAACACTATTATTTCCAACTTTTTTAGTAGGGTAGGTAAGTCGATAACCGCCATTTGGTCTCGTGTATATTCCTATTGAGCCAATAAAAAATGACTCGTTTAATACAAAACTTGCAAAGCCAACTAATCCATTCATCGGTTTAATTGGTACTATTTGTATTTCATTTATTTCCAATTTCATCTTTTTCCTTTGACTTCAGTCTTTTGTCAATTTTTATAAGAATGGAAAAGAAATCAGTTATGTGTTTTAAATCTTCAGTTGAAAATTCGGACACAAAAACATCCGCTCCTGTTTGTGTCGTTTGTTCTGAATTTAATAACTGGTTTATTTCCATTAACCAGAATTTATCAACAACACAAATCTATGTCGTTGTAGCGGGTATCATTAGGTGAAAAAGGGTCTATATGGGTCAGTTAATTCGAATGTGTTCTATTCCAAATTTTTGTAGGTGTTCTTTACTAACTGGGTTTCTAAATAAGATGGTTCCTTTACCAACTTCGAAAAAACATTTTTTTAAGTCAGGATTAAATCCTAAATTTTCAATTATCTTGTGAAATTTTTTAGTTAAAGATAAACTAATTGCTTTTTCTATCTTTTCTCGGGATAAGATTACATTTGGATTTTTATAAACATACGAAAAAAATAATTCATTTTCACTGCCAAAGTTAGGTTTAGCTAGTAAAAACAAATCATTTAAAATGATTTCTCTTTTTTCATTAAAAACAATCTTTAATTCCTCAGGATTATTACAAGTAGTATTATTTTCGTCAAAATCACTCCTTGATGAAAATACATTTGATAAATAATTTTCTGCCCAGTATTCAAAATTTGGATATATTTCAATAAAAAAAACATTATAAATTTGTGGTTCATTATCAACAGTCGGTATGGGTTCTTCAGTTACTATGTCAAAAGTTGGCGGGCAAATTATTGTTTTAATAACACCTTCATCTTGTTTGAGTTTTACCAAGATATTATATATTTGATAAGGGTCAAGATAATTAACTCTTTCATCTGTAAAATAAAGCGGTATTTGGTCAGACAAAGGTCTTATTTGTGCTTCGCTTAAAATTACACCAACTACATCAGCAACAATTTGTTTAGAATTTTTATTTACTTTTTTCATTACATCTTCAAACTATTGACCTATTTTATCAGCATTTAAAGAAAAATAGTTTAATTTACAGGTTTGGTGTTATAATCAATTATGAACATACAAGATAACATTACTCCCGAAACATTGGCAAAACTTGGGAATAAATTTTATAATGACAATTTAAAAGAAAAATTGGAAAAGGATAGTTTTGGTCAATATGTTGTGATTGAAATTGATAGTGGTGATTTTTTTGTAAATCAAGATTTGAAAATTGCTTTGGAACAAGCCCAAAATAAATATCCAGATAAATTATTTCATATAGTGAAGATTGGAGAAGTTCAAAATTATTTTAAAGGGGCTGTGAGGAATAATTATGGCTGGTTATTTTGACAATAATAGAATTTGTATTGATATAGAAGTTTGGGGAATATCTTCAAAATTTAAGAAGGCATTTAAAGCGAAGATAGATACAGGTTTTGATGGTTATTTATCTATGCCTTTTAGTGAAGCAATGCCATTAGGACTTATATTAAAAGGAACACAATCATATGTATTGGCAAACGGTAGCTCATCATTTGACCTTGTATGTCTTGGAACTGTGAGTTGTAATAATAAAAAGGGAATTATACCAATCGACATAGGTTCAGGAACATCAATTTTAATCGGGTCATCTCTTTTAAAAGAGTTAAAAATCGGGTTTAGTGTTGATTATATAAACCAAAAAATCAGTTTCAAAAATTGTAGGGTTAGGCATACTTCTCAAGTAACTCAACCTGTTGTGGCACCAAATCAAACCAGTCAGACACAGTCTTGATTTGAGTTAAACTAAATCCAAATTCTATTTTTCTGTTCTTAAATGCGTTTACTAAGGGGAGCAAAACGGAACACTCGGGTTGTGAAACAGCATAATGTTTGGAAACTTCC
>CAZCYK010000028.1:0-7968 GCA_964502975.1 uncultured Gammaproteobacteria bacterium
TATAAACGTTTCCACTTTGGATACATCACCATCCGCGGCTAATACCGGTAGGGAAAGAGAGAGAAATAATACTCCGGACAAAAGAAAAACACTTATCTTTTTCATTTACCTGTCACCTTTATTAAACATATAATAATAAAAGGCAGGTATGAAAACTATCTGCTACTTTAAAAAATTATCTAAAATATCAGACAATTTATCAATTGAAAGTTTATAACAAAAACTATAAGCAAAATCAAATAGAAAATATCTTAATAATGGCAATTCTTCGGTAAAAATAACAGTTTTTAAAAACCAGCCTCAACTAAACGTCTTAAAATACCTACTCCTAAACCCCAAATAAATCCAATAATCATAGCTGCAACAGCTAAACCTTTCCCTTTTTCATTAGTATATTTAATCTGAGTTAAAGCAACAATACCTAGTATCATTCCAATTATCCCAGCAAGACCTATCCCAAAAATTGAAAGTAACGACAAAATAAAACCGACAACTGCTTTTTTATTATTTTTTTGAGAAACTATCTCCTTATTTTCTGGAACAACATTTTCAGTTGATACTTTAATTTCTTTTTTAGGATTTGATTCACACACTTTCTCATGCTCTTCACATTCAAACTTTATCTTAAATTCTTCACCGCAATGTTTACAAGTCCAAGGATGAAACCCGTCTTCAACAAAAACATGTTCTTGTTTCTTTTTACCCTTCATCTACTGAAATTATACTACTTCTCTTTTTAACATCAGTTAAAATAGGTTATGTGTGGTCGTTATACTCTTAAAGTCGATAACGGTATTTATGATCGTTTTTCTCTGGATTCCTCACTTAAATCATTGAAAAATGAAACCAAGGAATTTAATGTAGTTCCGGGTGAATTTATGCCGGTAATTACTTACGGTTCTTCCCACAACCAACTTTCCTTCATGAGGTGGGGATTAATTCCTTCTTGGGCCAAAGACGATAAAATCGGCAAATATTTATTCAATGCCAGATCCGAAACCATTCTGGAAAAACCCAGTTTTAAAACTCCATTTCGTCGTCATCGTTGTTTGGTTCCGGCTAACGGTTTTTACGAATGGAAAAAAGAAAACGGTAAAAGTCTCCCTTATTTCTTCACTCTCAAAGACACTCCGCTTTTCTCTTTTGCTGGTATTTTTGATTCGTGGATGGACCCTAACGGTTCCGAATATGAAAGCTACACTATTATTACCACTACTCCCAACGCTTTGGTTAAAAGTATTCATCACCGTATGCCGGTAATCCTAAGAAAAGAGGATGAGGGTAAATGGTTATCTCCTTCAAGCTTTCCCGACAAACTAACCAGCCTACTCCAACCTTATGCCTCATCCTTAATGGAAGTAAAAAAACTCTGATTTGTATCATTGACTCTTCGGGTTTTATTCGGGTATACTTTTCCATGCATTTAAAAGTCGATGTTCCGGTAGCTGTTGTCTTTGAATACGAACCTCGTGGGGCTAAAATTTCTCCTCTCAGACTTCGTTGGGATGGTCGGGTTTATTCGGTTACCAAAGTCGGTCTTCATCACCAGTTTAGAATTGGCCGGACTCTTCATCACATTTTCTCCGTTGTTTGTGGCGATACTTTCTTTCGGCTAAATTTAAATACCGATAATTTATCGTGGCACTTGGAGGAGATTTCCGATGGCTTACCCGACTAACTTACCCTTTAATTCCAAATCATCAACCATTATGCATTTGGATCTTAATTCCTGTTTTGCCACCATCGAACAACAGGCCAATCCTTTATTAAGGGGTAAACCCATTGCCGTTGCCGCTTATACCACTCCCTCCGGTTGTATCTTGGCCCCCTCAATTGAAGCTAAAAAATTGGGTATCAAAGTCGGTATGCGGGTTAAGGAAGGCAAACTTTTATGTCCTCAACTCCAAGTTTTATCTCCCGATCCTTGGAAATATAGAAATATTCACTTACAACTTCGTGATTTAATCTCTGAATACACCGCCGACTTTTCTCCCAAATCCATTGATGAATTCGTCCTCAACTTCGAGGGTTATCCATCATTTAATTTGGGTCTAAAAACAGTTGGTCTGGAACTTAAAAGAAAAATTAAATCCCGAATAGGGGACTGGTTAACCGTTTCCATCGGTATTGCCCCTAACCGTTTTTTAGCCAAACTGGCCTCAAATCTCAAAAAACCAGATGGTTTGGAGGAAATTAATTGTCATAATTACGAGAAGGTTTATTCAGGTCTGAATTTAGCCGATCTAAATGGTATTAAAAATGCCAATGTTATCCGCTTAAATAACGCCGGTATTTTTACCGTCACCGATTTTTATAATTCCTCGATCGATAAGTTGAAATCCGCCTTCCATTCCATCCTCGGTTATTACTGGTATCTTCGTCTTCATGGTTGGGAAATAGATGATGTTAGTAGTGACAGAAAAAGCTTTGGTAATATGTATTCAATTCCTGATAGACTTAGTACTCCTGATCAACTCTCTCCCATTCTTCATAAACTGGTGGAAAAATGTAGCTTTCGGATGCGTCAGGCCGGTTTTGCCGCCAGAGGGGTCCATGTGGGGTTACTTTATAAGGATAGGAATTTTTGGCACCACGGCGGAGTCACTCAAGAAATTCTTTTTAATTCCAATGATATCTATCGTTTTGCTTACAAAATTTTAACTCATTCCCCATACCATACCGTTGTGGCTAATCTCTCGGTCTCACTTTTTAATCTTAAACCACTTAAATCCTCCCAACTTGATCTTTTCGGACAAGTTGATAAAAAAATTCATCTGACCAATGCTTTGGATAATATTAATCAAAAATGGGGAAATTTTGTTATCACTCCGGGGATGATGGTTAATACTAGTGAAAAAGTTCCCGATAGGGTAGCCTTTGGCAATATAAAAGAATTGGAACAATTTATTTGTACGGAGTAAAATTTATATAAAGTAATATAATCAAACCATAGTGAAAAATGAAAGGAAACTGAAATCCAAGAGCAAGAAAAAATATAAAGTAGTTTGGACTTGCGATTTTTGTAAAAAAGAATTTGATACCAAAAAAGAATCAGACAAACACGAATTAACTTGTAAGAAAAACCCTAACTTTCTTAAAAACAGTAAAAAATTTCTAAAGTTATCAAAAATCTCCAAAATAATTTGGATTGTTTCCGTTGCCCTATTTTTTTTGTTAGTTTTTTTAGCTAATAAATTTCCTCAATTTTCTTATGAAAATTCAAAAATTCCTTCATATTTCTTAACCACAATAGTAATTATTGGAATTGTTTCTTTTTTAGTAACTGTAATAAGTTTGGCTTTAAATCTTTCATACGGAAAACACTTTAATGAAAAACCATCAAAGAAATTTTTTAGGTTTATAGTTTCACTGATATTTTTGCCAATTTTGGTGATAAAAGATCTCTCTTCTGTATTTTTTGGTTTTTTTATTTTATTGCCAATATGGGGATTAGGTGTTGTTTTTATGCTTTTAGTTTTCGGAGTAATTACAACCAGTACCCCAGTCAAAGGCAATTCAATGAATCCAACTATTCTTAATGAAGAACATATTGATTTAAGTTCATTTACTTTCTTAAATAAATTATTTTTCAAACCTCAAAAAGGAGATATCATTACTTTTGAATCGGGAAGAACATCAAACCCAGAGGGTGGAGAGATTGTTAGTTACATAAAAAGGATTGTCGCTGTTGGGGGAGATATAGTTAGTATTAGAGACGGTTTTCTATATGTAAATAATGAATTAGTAAAAGAACCCTATACTGCCAAACCAAGGTCTACCTTTGGTGGCTCATTTCTGGCTGACTGTAAAACTATTACAATTCCTGATGGTTATTATTTTGTTTTAGGCGACAACCGAAAAAGAAGTAAAGATTCAAGAGATATCGGCCTAGTTTCAGTAAAAGAAATTGAGAGTATTTTATCCATAAAAAAGCAAGAGAAATATCAAGACAGGTTAAGAGATGCTTCAAACGATGGTACAGACCATGGCTTACCTTCTTTTGATTTAGACGATTATTATCAAAGAATTAACAAAATTAGAGAAGATAATGACTTAAAACCTTTAAAGAGAAATGAAAAATTGGAAAAAGCTGCTTTAGTCAGAGCAAAATCTGTTATTGAAAACAATGAAGTTGAATTAATCGGTAAAAATGAAAAAAGTAAATATCCATACACCAGTGCTATTAGAGATGCTGGTTATTACAACACAACCACCGGAGAAATTATTACCACTGGCTACTATGATTCAGAAGAATTATCAACTTATTGGTTAGATTATGAAACCAAGAAAAATTTACTCGACAAACAATTTCAAGACACCGGTATTGCCTCATATGTCGGTAAAATTGATGATTGTGAAGTTCAAGTCATAGTTCAGGAATTTGGAGGATACGTACCTCCAAATTATGATAAGTCAAATATTGAAGGCTGGGAAAGTACCTTAAACAGATTAAGGGAAATCCAACCATCGTGGCAGAAATGTAAAGAATGGGGAAGTAAATATGAAAATAATAAAACGGCTTGTGACAGAATTAATGAAATTATTTCTATCAGAATAAGTAATATAAGTGCAGCAGTTAATAAGATGAGAAGTAACCAGTGGCTAAGTACAGCAGAATCTAATGGATTACAACAAGATCAAGCTTTATATAACGAACAAGAAAGTCTAGCAACCAAACTTAATAACTTATAAAGGGGTCTTACCCCTCATTTGGCAAGGGTTTCCGTTTCACTCCAATAAACTGCACTTCGTTTGCCCTTGCCCAATTTCACCCCGCTTTTTTATATCTCCATTAATTTAGGCAGGCCGGCAAAAGCCTGCCTAAATTTATTAATTAAGAAAGCTATGAAACTTTTAAATGACAAACTTCTGAAAAAGTTTGCCAAGATAGGTTGTCAGGAGGACAACCCCGACCCGTTAATTATTGCCAAGTTTTTTAACCCCACCGGTGCTGGTACTTGGTATGCTACCGAATTCAATCCAAAAGATAAAATGTTTTTTGGTTATGTTTCCATCTTTGGTGATGAAAATGATGAATGGGGTTATTTTTCTCTTACCGAGTTAGAAAGCTTAAAAGGGCCTTATGGTTTAGGAATAGAGCGTGATTTATATTTCTCACCCAAAAAAGCCAGTCAAATAATTAAAAAAGTCTATGATTAAACAATTACCAACTTTTAAAGGTTTTACCGTTGATATGAGATTGCAGGAGTTTAGAAAAATCGAGATGGACAAACTGCCTCAATTTATTCCTTTTACCTCAGACAAGGGAGCCCGTCTATTTCACGATTTTATTATTACCAATAGAGGTCGAAAAATTTTAAACGAATACTTGGGTCGGCAGAATTAATCATCTGCCGGCTCAATTTTTGTCAGTGTTTCTTTATTAAAACCTTTATTCCTAACCATATCCAAAGAAATTATATAAACTGAAAAATCATAATTTTCTATAATCTTTGGTAAATACTTTTTCAAAAAGAAATAAGACGATACATCACTTAAAACCAAAATCACCTCCGGAAAATCTTTTTTAACTTCTTGTTGCCAAATATCTTCATCATAATAGTCCTGATATTTATCCAGTCTTTTTATTAACTGCCATTTATTAACAAAGGCATTAAAGATATCTAGAAAATAAAAGATTTGTAAATTCTTGTTTTCTTTTATATGAAAATAGGCATCCGGATGGGGGACTACCAAACCGCCATAACCGATTAGCTCTGTTTTGGTAAAAAAACGTAATTTCTTTTCTGCTTTTTCTACCGTATTACTCAAGGCCATAAAAACATCAGCCATAGCTAAACAATGGTTTTGTTGCTGTTGACTGGTCTTGTCATTTCTCCATACTTTATTTAATCCCTTCTTATTTAACTCCAAACTCTTTAAATATTTTCTTCCATTATTTTCTAAAAAATAAATATACGAATCTGTTATCTTTCCTCTTCTATCTAAACAACCAATATAATTTTTACTTGATAATTCTTTCAACCAAATAACTAAACGACTATGATAACTCTGTTTTAAAAGACACTGTAATTGACCTCTGGTCAAAAACCTAAACCGATATAAATTTACTAATATCTCTTCTTCTCGTTTATTCATTTTCCTTTCTCTATAAGAGAATATAGCTGACGTGAATTTTTAAATTTTAGCTTTAATTTTTGTTATTTTAGTATCAACACGTTGACACTATTTGGTTAAAGTCCTATCAATTGTATTAGCTTTAACTTTTTTACTTTTAAAAATAGTTTTAATGCTTGGTTTATAATCCACTGCATAATTTTTTCGAGAACTTTCTATGATCTCTTCAAGTTTTTTATCATCCTTTTTATAAGCTATCGGAATAGTTTCTCCGGACATTGGTTCTTCCGGTCTCACTGCCGACACCTTCATTAAAAAGTGATATCTGGGTAAATTTACAATGTCGCTTAAAGTTACATAGGGTTGGAATTGGGATAACATTAAATCGCCGTCTATTGGACTGGCGGTTCTAAAACAAATCACCGTACCGCAGTTGGCCAAAATCACGTTAACCACATTTCTGTCTTCCTGCTGACAACTCGACTGCTCGGCAATGGTTAATCTTAATCCAAATTTTCTCCCACCGGATAAAAGTTTAATAAAAGAAGAGGTGGCAAAATTTTGAAACTCATCAATAAATAAATGAAAGGGGACTCGGCTTTCTCTGTTTTGTCGAACCCTTCTGACCGCCGCCTGTTGAATTTTAGTAATTATGATCGTTCCTAAAAGTTGAGAGGTGTCTTCACCCAAACTACCTTCGGCCAAATTACAAATTAATATTTTTCCCTTGTCTAAAATTTCATCAAAATTAATAGTTGATTTTGACTGTTCCAAAATTCTTTTAGCTGTCGGTGAGAACAAAAAACGACCAATTTTAGCCGTTACTCCGGAAGCCATTTTGACCACCTGATAATTTCCGGCTTTTCCAAATTCATTCTTCCAAAAGTTTTTTAAGTTTTCATCATCCAATAATAGAATTACTCTTTTTCTGAACTTCGGATTGGTTAACAAATCAAAAATTGTAAAAATGGTTGCCTCAGGTACATTAAAAGCTGTATAAATAGTGTTACGCAAAATATATTCAATTCTATGGGAGTCATTATTCTCTTCTTTGTTAAAAACCCGTCTGAAAATTGAAATCAAACCTTCACAGACTAATTCCTTTTCTTGCTCTAATTCTTCACCTGTTAAGTCTTTTGAGATCTCCATTAAATTTAATCCTATCGGGTGTTTTAAATCGGCCGGATTAAAATAGATACAATCATTAATTCTATTTCTAGGAACTGTATTTAATAAATCCTTTGCCAAATCTCCGTGTGGGTCTAACACTGCTAAACCCCGACCGGAAACTATATCGTCTTTGACCATATGAAACATCACTGTTGTTTTTCCGGAACCAGTTTGACCTAGGATATAAAGATGGCGTGACCTTTCTTCACCGCTTAAACCAATCATCGCTTCCTTGCCACCATAATTATTCTTACCAAAAACCACCTCTAAATCTTTATTGTTTTTCATTGATAAGGAAGGCGGTAATTCCTTTGAATAAAGTTTTACCAAGTCTTCGGTTTTAGTCGTGGTCTGATTGGGAAAATGATAAAAAGCAGCTAATTCCGATACTGATAAAATTGGATTGGGATTTAAAAGACTGCTCAAAGTTAATTTTCGTAAAACAAATTTATCATTTAAATTCTTAATCTTTTTTCTTTTTAAACTTTGATAAGGACTATTTAATTGACCTAAGGCTGAAAGTAATCCATCAAGTCTGGAGTCCTTATCATTACCGGTTACCAAAAGTCTGATTGAAGTTTCAAACAATGGCTGACTCATTTTTCTTTTAACCAAATCTCTCATTTCGTTTTCATATAAATTATTTTCTTCTACTACACTATCCTTATTCTTTTGTAACCAAGGCACTGATTTACCTGAAGTATCAAAAAACCCAACTAT
>CAZCYK010000029.1:0-4594 GCA_964502975.1 uncultured Gammaproteobacteria bacterium
TTAGGTAAGTTTAACTTAAAGAAAGATTCTTATCTATGCAAGACCCATATTTATTTTTTATAACCTTAATTATTTTATTCGGAGTCATTGTTTACTTTTATACAAATACAAACAACAATAATAACCAACCACTAAATAATAATATTAAAACTGTTGTTGAGACAATCCCGACTGAAATTGAAGAAGACAAAAAGAATGAAAGTAAAGAAGAACTAGTTGATAAAAAAATCTTAACCCCCTACAAAGCTGTTTCCATATTAGACGAAGCTAAACAAGTTACAAAACTTGTTTTAATTGATAGAAATTTTAATGAAACAGTAATTGATGAATCAAAGTATTTATTAGAGGGCTTATCTTTTATAAAACCTAATTATGATCGTTTTCTTTTCTCACCCAACAATAACTTTCTTTATTCCGAGAATAACTTATATGAAGGAGGATTCTCATATTTATATGATTTAATTGGTAAAAAAAGATTTGAACTAGATTTTTTCCCTGCTTCAACTTATGGTTTTACTACAGATTCTAAATATTTTTATGCTTGTGCTGAGCAAAATGGATTGGGAAGCGCCGCAGGAGTAATCGTTAGAGATTTAACATCATCAAAAGATATTTTTACCACCAAAGAAGAAGGATATGTTTGTGCTTATGATAAAGAATTAGGAGAGTTGTTGATTTCCAGGTTCTCTATAGAGGACATTGCGAGACAAAAGATAGTTTCCCAATATAAATTTTCAGAAAAAACCGGGGTTTTAACCAAGACTAAATAATTTTTAGTAGATAAAAGTTTCTAATGTTGTCCATCTCGTGGAGCTTATTGGACTAGAACTTATTTTGAACCGAAAATTAGTTCTAACTTTTTTATTACCCCGTCATAGACTAAAGAATCTTAGTGTTTTTAAATACCGCCTATCTTTTCTAACAAATTTTAAATTTAGTGATATAATCCTGGTGAAATATAAATAATCTGCATTTATAAATCAAGCTCTTTTTAAAATGTGTTTAAAGTCTCAAGTAACCATTATTTTTCTTTTCACAAAAGATAAGCCTAAGATGTGATTAAAGAACCACAAGTTCTTTGTCAATAAAAATAAAAGAAAGGGGGTGAAAAGAAATGAATGACCCAAGAGAGAGACCTAACGATGGACCTAATGGTTCCGGTTTCAGTGAGCGTCCTAACGACCAAGGCGGTTATCATCGCACTCTCTATGACCGCGAATCTGACAACCACATCAGTTGGGATACTGACAGAGATGGCGATTATCGCAATGGCACTGGCCACGAAGACCGTGATGGTCATGTCAGAAAGCAATGGGATCCTTAAACACAAAAAGGTCAACAACTTGTTGAAAAACAAAAAAGAACAACTAAGGCCTGACCAGCCATTTTCAGCTTTAGCTGATTAGTTGTTCTTTCCTTTATTTGATTAGAGTAAAATTAACATATGAAAAATACAACAAAATTAATATCTGTTAATAAAAAATTACTTAATTATTTAAAACCCTTTGGTGTTCTTTTCTTAAAAGAATTAACTCTAGATCAAGGAAACCAAGTGTTTGCTCAGATTATTCAAGATTTTAAAGATCAAAAATTATCTTTAGACGAATTATCAGTTTTTGGTTCCAAAATTTTTCATGAAGTTGCAAAAAACAAGAATGAAAATTCAGATTTATTTTTTACATCACTTTCAGCTTCTGAGTTAAATTTTGCTGTTCGGTCTAGCTCTGTATACGGGAATATCTCAATATATTTAAAAGACATTGACACCTTTATAGAAAAATACGGCCCTAAAATTTAAATTTATATTTCTATATTCCACACCCCAAAGTCCTAATTGAATCCAAGGCGGGGAGCAGTGTGGTTTATATAAATAGCGGCCAATCTTGCAACACTTTTTGGCAAGTTGGTAGTTCGGCTACACTTGGTAGCACCACTAGTTTTCAAGGTAATATTTTAGCTTTAGACTCCATCACTCTCAACACCGGAGTGATTGTAAATGGCCGACTTTTGGCCCGAACCGGAGCAGTTACCCTATATTCTAATACCATTTCAAAAACTACTTGTACCACCCCTGCTCCAACTTCTACTCCTGTTCCAACTTTAACTTCTTCTCCACCCTCAACCTCTTCCAGTTCTTCTTCCGACTCCTATTGTCCGCCAATTACTGATACGGTAGTTACTCCAATGATAATCGAATCAAAGAGGATTGACCAAGACAGTGTTTACCTTACCTGGGGTCCTTATTCTGGAACCGACACTTTCAATGTTGAATACGGTTTTGAAAATGGAAAATGGTTATTCAATACCGATGTCACTGGATTTTCTGTCACTATAAATGATCTTCCCTCAAATCAACCGATTTGGGTTAGAGTTGCTGCCAGAAATGATTGTCAAATTGGAGTTTATGGAGAGCCTTTATTTATTGGATCACCAAAGCTTCCCAACACTGGTTTTGCCCCCTCAAAAAATAGTCTTTTTGTTTTCTTAAACCAAATAAAAAATTGGTTTTACTAAATATCTTGAAAAAATATTTCCGACCGTTATTGTTATTGCCAATACTCTTCTTTGTTGTTTTTTGTTTTACCAAAATAAACCCTTATCCCTCGCCAAAAGTTTTTATAAAAAAAGAGCCAGAAAAAATTGTTTTTTTACCCGTGCGTCTTAATATCCCCATCATCAATGTCAGTGCCAATATCCAATCTTTAGGAATAAATCTTTTGGGAGAAATGGAAGTCCCTGTCGATATTACCGAAGTTGGATTGTATAAATTTGGGGCTATCCCTGGTCAAACAGGTAGTGCTGTTATTTCCGGTCATTATAATGGAATAAACAACCAAGAGGGTGTTTTTTTTAATTTAGACAAATTAAAAGTAGGGGACAAACTGACTCTTGAAGCTAAGACAGGGGAAGCCATCACTTTTGTAGTTTCTAAAATAGAACTTTATGATTCTGGATTTGCCGACAATGTTTTCAACCAAACTGATGGGGCTCATCTTAATCTTATTACTTGTGATGGTCTTTGGGATGAATCCAAAAAAAGTTACACCAAACGTCTAGTAATTTTTTCAGATTTGTTAAAAGAATAAGTAATAAACAAACAACTATAAGTAATTTGGTAATATACAATTGTGAATACTCTTCAGACTATTATTATTTCTCTTTTTGGAATTATATCGTTATTGGCAACTATCAAAGGCACAAGAGAATTATTAATCAACAAAAATCATTTCAAAGAGCCTCGATTTTTATTTTGGCTGGGAATTTTTGTTTGGGGAGATGCCATAATTTTGGGCACTTTTTGGTTTCTAGTTTCACTAATTTGTTTATTATTATCAAACTGGATCTTATTTCTGTTGATAGTCTCAGTTTTTTGGGTTGTTAGGAGTCTTGGTGAAATTATTTATTGGCTAAACCAACAATTTTCTCCTATCATGCGCAACCCTCCGGCAAATTTATTTGGTTGTAAATTGTTCAACAACGATTCTATTTGGTTTGCTTATCAAATCTTTTGGCAATGCATTATGGTCATATCTATCATCAGTTCAATCTATTTTACAAATTTATGGATAAATAAATAATTATTTATCCTATATTAATTGACTTCTTTTAATTTTTCTGTCTTAATTAGATATATAATTTAAGAAATAAATATATGTCAGACCGATTTTTAGAAGAAGGATTTCGTCCAGTACCAAAACCAGAGTCTAATTTGGAAATAATACTTACCTCTGAAAATGTTAATGATATTTTTGATAAGACTTCGGCAATACAAGGTAAGTATGACGAACGGGTGCCCGTTAGTGAGTATATTCAACCTGACCCGATTTCGTTTGACAAGAATAAATTAAAAGATAGCACAGACACTGTTTTAAAATTTGCACCTCAGTTACATGAAAATCTTTATTTAGAACCTTCGGGAGCTGACTTCAGATATGCTTTTTTTAAAAAAGGTACTCCCGTTGATGTCATAGAAGCTGCTATCAAAAACGATAGTATCGCTACAGCTGAAGGCACCTGGACAAAAGACTTTAAAACTTGTTATCGCTTATTAGCTCTAATTTCGGCCGTTAAAAAAGGCAAAGTTACGACGGGAAGAATAGAATATCCACTTTCATCCGACGCTCCTCGATACAGAATCTATTCAGATGAAGTTTATGCAGAATTAAATGATGAAAGTAGAAAACCTAAGATAACTGTAATTAAATAAAATTATGACCAAAAATCCAATCATAAATAGTCTAGTCGCTTCACTTTATATCTTTGCCATTGTTGGTTTAATGACCTGGGGGACCAGTATGGTCAGCCCCAAAGACTCTTTTGTCGCCCCAGTTGCCATGATTTCTCTTTTTACCTTATCTGCGGCAGTTATGGGTTATCTATTTTTATACCAACCGATACAGCTTTATTTTGACAACAAAAAAAAAGAAGCGGTCAAGCTTTTTCTGCAGACAGTTGGTGTTTTTGGATTAATCACAATCCTCACCTTAACTTCACTTTTTTTAAATCTTTTTCCTTAATAAGTTTTACTAATAAACTACATACTATTTAACTGTTAAACTAATATATGATAAAAATAAACCAAATCTATCGCTGT
>CAZCYK010000029.1:4694-7865 GCA_964502975.1 uncultured Gammaproteobacteria bacterium
ATAACTGCCGACAATGTGGTTGCTAGAGAATATTGCAATATTCATGGCCTGTGGCAAAGTAACTAAAACCTAATTAATCAAATTTAGGACTGGACATCGTCTTCTTTATCTTTCCCTTTTTTATCTCTTGTTGACCAAAGTTGAGCCACTAAAATTAAAGCAAGAAGTCCTATAATTACGCCCCAAAACCAATTATTTGAATCTCTTTTTTCTTCTATTTCTTCCATCTTTTCTATTTCCTCTCCGATTGTTTCTCCATTTTCTACTACCGTTGGTTCTTGGTTTTCTGTTACGGTTTCAGTCGGCTTAGTTTCTGACACCGGCGCGGTTGGTTGTGGTGTTGCCGTAATTATTTGAGTCACTATTACTGGTGTTGGTGTTTTTGTCGCCAACGGCATAATATCGATGTCTATGTCCTTAATCGGCTTAATCATGATAGGAGTTGGAGTATTTGTCGGCATAATCTTTATCTCTTTATCGATTCGAATATCATATACTGGATCTAGTGCCCAAACTTTACCACTACTCAAAAAAAACAACAAACCAAAACAAAGAACTGCTTTGATTATATTCTTCATTACTTATATTATACGTCTTTTGTCAAATTGACCCAAGTTTATTTCTTTTTTCCCATCGGAACAATAAATTTTACATATCCTAAAAACAATGAGATTATCAAACCAGCCGATACCACTATAAATCTAAACATATTATCATCGCTTCCAAACCCGCGGATAACACTATATAAAAGTGTCAACACTCCACCCAAAAGCAATCCATCAGCTATCAGGTATATTTTTTTAAACAGAGTCAAACTAATGACTACGATAACGATTGAGAATACGAGTGCCAAAATAGACACATTTCTATTATAATTTTGTGATTTTATTTGAAAATCTTTTTGTTCTTGATCATATTTTTCCATTTCTATCTTAGCTTCTTCTGAAATTTGCCCATCTTTTTCTGGATCAGCGTACCCATATTTCATCGATGTCGGATACTCTGGATATTTTAATTGAGGATAAAATGCCGCAATTCCCACCCCCACAAATACAGCCACAAAAATTCCAATCAAAAGTGTATATAGTAATTTTAATGTCATTTCACTCCTTTGGTGTTTATTTTTCACCGACGAAATCAATATAATAATTAAGACTATCACGAATATAAATATTCCACCAACAATCATATCTAATTATATCGTTTATCAAGATAAAATTTATTTCCTTATTCCCGGCATTTTAGCTAAATCTTTATAAAAACCCCTCATATTTTCTGGAAGGGTTCTTGCTAATCTAACCATTAAACTTTCATAATTCATTTGTGAATCTGTTCTTTTTTCTTGTAAATATATATCTCCAATAGTTAGGTTAACTCTTTTACCAGTGTTTAATTTATTTTTTTCGACATCTCCTTCATATCTAATTCCTAAAGGCACAAATAAAACTGGAGCCAATAACGATCCGGCTCTATACATTGCTTCGTCTCCCTCAATTAAAGCACCATCTGTCCTGTGTCCTTCTGGAAAAACAATTATACAAGTTGGTATTTTTTCTTTGCTTAAATTTCTTAGTCGTAATAAAAAGGGCATGTTTATCTGACTTGCCATTGAGTCGCTGAAACCATACTCGTCACTATTTATTTGATATTTTTGAATTACCCGGTGAGTTTCCACACCACACATATCAATAAATTTTGTCAACAAAATAGTTTTCTTATTTTCTGGTTTGTCTTCAGTATTTGAATAAGACATCGGGGCTACAAATTTAAGTGTCCCTTTTCTATCCATTCTAAAAGCAATGTTTCCAGCAAACAATGGATCGACAACTGCGATATGGTTAGAATAAACTACTACACTTAGATCTTTATTTTCAGCCCTTTTTTTTCTTATTTCCTTAATTTTTTGTTGTGATTCATCATCAACCACTGTCTTGTACAACAAATGCGGAAGTGCCCCAGCTATTACAGTTCTACAAACGGTTTGTTTTAATCTCTCGCATTCTTTCATATGCCGATTATCTCTCAGTTAATTATATTGTCAATTCTACGGTAATATTTATAAGTATTACTTTTATAAATTTTTATTCTGAGTTGTAACTAATTAAGTATTCTAATTTATATTTTTTTAGTTTTTCACTTCCAGCCAAAAAAGGTAAATCAATGATAAAACTCATCCCTGCTATTTCTCCACCCAAACTTTCCACCATTTCTATCGTTGCTGCTATCGTTCCCCCTGTAGCCAACAAATCATCCACTATTAACACCTTATCACCCTTTTTGATAGCATCTTGGTGCATTTCTAAAATATCTACTCCATATTCTTTTTGATATTCTTTTTCTATCGTTTTGTAGGGTAATTTTCCTTTTTTCCGAACCAAGCTTATTCCACAGTTCAATTTGTAGGCCATTGGAGCCGCCAACAAAAACCCTCTAGCATCAATTGCCACAATCTTATCAATTTTTTTATCCAAAAATGGTCGACACATTTGGTCAACGGTGTACTTAAAAATTTTAGGGTTCTGCAACAACGTAGTAATATCTTTAAAATTTACCCCCTTTACTGGCCAGTCGGGGACCTCTCTAATATATTTTTTCAAATCATTTTTTTTTATTGCCACAAATCCATTTTATAATATTTTTTACCAAAATTAGTTATTATTAATTATGGACACATTTACAAGGGTATTTAAATACATTACCATCGTCATTTTTTTCGGCTGTTTATATTGGGCATTTAGATATTTTGCTTCGACTAATTAAATCTTTCTTATTGTACTTCGGGTTTTATTCGGGTATAATTTTTTTATGCATCTCAAAGTTGATGTCCCAGTCTCAGTAATTTTTGCCTATGAACCAAACGGGGCCAAAGTTTCACCTCTTAAAGTTCGCTGGGATGGCCGGGTTTATTCCATCACCAAAGTTGGCCTCCATCATAATTTCCGAGAGGGTAGAGTTCTTCACCATATTTTTTCAGTAGTTTCCGATGAAACATTTTTCCGACTAAATCTGAATACTGACAATTTATCTTGGCGACTCGAGGAGGTATCCGATGGACTCCCAGACTAGCTTTATTTACAATCAGATCAATCTTCCCTTCAATGCCAAACCACCAACATTGATGCACATTGACCTTAATTCTTGTTTTGCCACCATCGAACAACAAGCTAACCC
>CAZCYK010000030.1:0-7686 GCA_964502975.1 uncultured Gammaproteobacteria bacterium
TTTTTTGGGATTATGCTTGGTCTCTCGGCTTTTGCCGGATTCGTTACTCTAGTTTTTCAAAAAAATAAAAAAATTTTTGAAAAATTTATTTTTGGATTGTTTATTCTCTCTGCTATAGCTTTACTTTCTAACGTCCCCGTTTTTTCTCAAATAAATTTTCTCCTTCGCCAAATCCCGCTAGTCAATCAAATTTTTCGCTCTCCTTTTACCAAATTTATTACTCCTGCAGTTTTTTCATTTGCCTGTTTGATTGCAATTTTAATTGAAAAGATACCCCAAAAATTTAGTAAATATTTTTACATATTTACTATCGTTTCAATTTTTATTTTCTCTTTTCCAAGTTTTAAGGGCAATTATATCTCTCCTGATATGAGGAAAAATATCCCCCAAGATTATTTTGATCTTTTCGATTTCTTTAAAGAACTAAACCCCAATGGTCGAATTGCCAATCTACCTCAAGGATCTTTTTGGGGTTGGACCAACTACCGTTTTGGGATTAAAGGCTCTGGCTTTATTTGGTATGGCATCAAACAACCAATTTTAGATCGTGCCTTTGATGTTTGGAACCTAAACAATGAACAATATTATTGGGAACTTTTTACTGCACTTCAAAAAAATAACCCAGTAGAGTTAAATAAAGTTTTCCAAAAATATGCCATTCAATATATTATTTTTGATAACAACGTTTTCTTTCCAGACGAAAAAATTTATAACAATCTTACCCTTCAAACCCGAGATATTTTAGCCACCAACCCTTCACTTCAACAAATCGGCCAATTTGGTCAAATAACTGTCTATCAAACTCCCTATATCACCCAAAAATATTTAGTAAACAATCCTGTTTCTGTCAACAAATTTAATTTTTATTATTCTGATCCATCCTTCTCCCAATTCAATAACTATATCAATAGTGATCAACCAAATTATAGTTACCCTTTTATTGATCTCTTCACCAATCGTCTTACCACCGATCAAAATTTTTCAATTAACAAAGACAATTCATCAATAACCATAACTAGTCAAAATAAAATTACCACTTTTGACATTGATAATTCTGTTAATTTGACATACAGTATCGGTCTCCCTACCGACAACTCATCACTGACAGTTTACAATTTCCCCCAAGCCAAACTTAACCAAGATTATCTCGTTGAAGTTAATTACCAACACTTCTCTGGGCTTCCTACCAAAATTAGTGCAGTTTCCAACAATTCTCGTCACAAATATTTTGATACAAAACTAGAAAAATCTACCCAAAATACAACCGCTTGGTTTATCATTCCAGCTCACGAGACCGAAGATTTTCAACCAGGGATAAATATCCTTTTTGACACTTCCCCGCTCAAACAAGTCCCAAGCCTTAATCAAATATACTCTGTCAAGTTCTACCCATTCAATCTTAGTAATTTAATTAACCAAAAAGATACTATTTCTCAAGTATCTGAGACAAAGTATATTTTTTATCCTCAAAGTTATTCCAGCGGGTGGATAGCTTTTTATTTCAATGGAGTTAAACCCGTTTTTCTCAAAAACCACACTCTAGCCAACAACTGGGCCAACGCCTGGCCTGTCCGACAAGACTACGAAGTTGTCGGCGGAGAATTGCCGATCAATAAAAATCTCACTGTAGATGAAATCCATGTCTTTTTCTGGCCTCAACTTCTCCAATACCTCGGCCTAATCATCACCACCTCAACCCTCATCTTCGCCTTCAAAAAATCCAAATCATAAAAAATTTTATCCAAAAGTTATAAATATAACTATCTATGTCCAAATGTTTTGTTTGTAAAAGAATCGATTTGATAAAAAACAATAAAAACAAGTATTTTGTTAAGGAATTAGAAACTGGGTATGTAGTTTTGTGCGATTATCAATATTTTTATGGATATACAATCTTTATTTCCAAAACTCACACCGACGAACTTCATAAACTGAAAAAATCAGAAAAAGAATTATTTTTAAAAGAAATGGCAACAGTAGCTGAGGCTGTTATAAAAGCATTTAAACCAAAAAAACTAAACTATGAACTCTTGGGAAATTCTGATCCACATTTACATTGGCATTTGATTCCTCGATATAGTGATGATCCAAACCCCAAAACAGCTATCTGGGCTATTGATTATGAAATTAGATGTAACAAAAATTCAAAACCATCAGAAAAAAAATTGAAAGAATTAAAAGAAAAACTAATCAAAGAATTAAACAACTTGATTTAATTGTTTTTTCTACTTACTACTTACTATTAACTAATTAACTTTTTATAATCTCCGCCATTTTCATCCCTAACTCCTCAAACTCTTTTTCCTTCCACCCTCGGGTAGTCATCGCCGGTGTTCCTAAGCGAATCCCTGATGGTTTAAACGGACTACCCTGTTCATGCGGAATGGTATTTGCATTACAGACAATTCCATTTTGTTCCAATTTTATAGCCACCTCTTTACCTTTCTCCAATCCCACATCCACCACCATTAAATGATTCTCTGTTCCAAAAACTCTTAAACCATTTTTCTTTAATGTATCGGCCAACACTTTGGCATTTTTAACAATTTGTAAAGAATAGTCTTTGAATTCTTGGGTTGAGGCCTCGGCAAACATTATCGCCATAGCTGCAATATTATTCTCGTGTGGCCCACCCTGAAGCCCCGGGAAAACTGCTCTATCAATTTTTTTTATAATCTCCAATTCATCACTAAATAATTCCTTTGATTTTTCAAGGGCTTTTTTGGTCACCCCAATAAACGCTCCCCGTGGACCTCTCAAACTTTTATGAGTGGTACTCATAATCAAATGAACATACGGCACTGGACTAGGATGTACTCCACCCACAATTAACCCGATTATATGTGACACATCAGCCACCAACCACGCTCCTACCTTGTCAGCAATTTCACCAAATCTTTTAAAATCCAAGATATAAGGGTAAGCAGTCGTCCCAGCCATTATCATCTTTGGCTTTTCTTGTAATATCAACTGCTCCAATTTGTCATAATCAATTCGGCCATCTTCTTCAACATCATATTGAACACTTTCAAAAAATTTACCCGAAAAAGTAATTTTTGGATGTCCATGTGTCAAATGTCCACCAGCCGACAATTTTAGACCACAAATTTTATCTCCTCTTTCCAAAAGTGCCATTTGAATTGCACTGTTAGCCGGACTTCCAGAATAAGGCTGTACATTTAGATGTTCGACTCCTAATAATTTTTTACCCCTCTCAATAGCCAAATTTTCTACTTCATCAATAAATTCATTACCCTGATAATATCTTTTACCCGGATAACCTTCAGCATATTTATTAGTAAGACAACTACCAAGCGCCATACTCACCTCTTCTGACACAAAATTTTCACTTGGAATCAAATGCACTAATTCTTTTTGTCGTTTTTCCTCTTTGTTTATTAAATCTCTAATTTGTTGATCCATTTTAATTTAATTTTATAATAATTTACTTTTTTCTTCCCACTTAAATAATTCCCCCAATGATCTTTCGGTATGAATCCGATGAATTATTTTACTAAACAATGGTGCCAGAGAAATCACTGTCATTTTTTTAATTTTCTTTTCTTTTGGAATTGGTACCGAATCCAATAAAATTATTTTACTAGCACTACAATCTTGGAGTCTTTTCACTGCTTCTCCATTTAACAAAGCATGTGTCGCGCAAATCACCACGTCTTTAGCGCCAAATTCTTTGACAGTATTAGCTGCTCCACAAATCGAACCTGCAGTATCAATAATATCATCAATCAGAATGGCAGTTTTGCCTTTAACATCACCTACCAAATGAGCTACTTCGCATTTATTATGTTCATGTCTAACCTTGTCTATAATAGCAATTGGAGCAGAACCCAGTAATTCAGACAACTTATTGGCTTTTTTAACCCCACCAGTGTCTGGCGATACCACCACAATATCTTTATATTTTTCTCTAATAATCTCTTTGGCCATAAACGGATACCCTACCAAATGATCAACTGGGATATCATAAAAACCCTGAATTTGATCAGCATGTAAATCCACTGTCACTATTCGATCAACCCCAGCCTTTGTAAACAAATTGGCCACCAATTTGGCTGTTATTGGTTCATGTGACCGAGTTCGTCTGTCTTGTCGTGAATAGCATAATTGAGGACAAATTAAATTGATCCTTCTTACCGACGATCTTTTTAAAGCATCAACCATAATCAATGTTTCCATCAACACGTCGTTGACCGATTCCGCCATCGTCTGGATAATAAAAACATCATCTCCTCTAACTTTTCTTTCGATTCGAACATAAGTCTCCCCATTGGCAAATTTTTTTATAACCACTGGAGTTAATGGTATTTTTATTTTTTGGGAAATTTTTTGAGCTAATTTTGGGTGTGACGACCCAGCGATTAATTGAATTCCGTTCATATTTTGTCTCCTGCTTTGATAATATTTAATTTATTAAGTTTTTTCCAAATAATTTTATGAATTTCTTCTTTTGACAATAATTTTCCATCCTGGCAACAGTCTATCAAAGTCCACCTGTTTGGTTCTTTTTTGGCCATTTTTTTATATTCCTTTGCTGTTTCCATTTGGTGTTTAAAATTTGCCTCAGCCTGATCCATTGTCTTTCCTCCAACATAATTTCTTTGAGCTTTTCTTTGAATATTTTCTCGACAAATTTCTGGATCAACCATTAATACTAATACTAAATCGGGTTTTACAATACCCATCTGGTTATATCCAGCATCCCACAACCAATCAGCATAATTTTCACGACTACCTGTTGGTCTTTTGGCTATTTGATGAACATTGGCCGTAAAATATCGGTTTGACACTACCATCTTTCCCTGTTCTAGAGCCGGTGATATGGTTTTTTGGCCACCATCAGCTTCATCAAGCATATATGGCAAAACCGCCAAATAAGGACTGATACTAAACAATTCTCCAAATTCACCTGTTAACATCCTCCCTACATGTTTACCCCAAAAACTGGTTTCATAACGAGGATAGTCATCTACCACCACTTTCATTTTTTCTTTCTTTAATCTTTCTACTAATAATTCTGTTTGTGTTGCTTTACCTGAACCATCAATCCCTTCAAGCACTATGAATTTCCCTTTCATTCTTTTAACTTTGACCCTTTAATTGTTTTCCATAAACCACAAGACATATTTCCTTGATCACATAATTTTTCTGAAAGACACGGTGGACCAGCATTTTCAAAAATTATTGGGGCTACATCTTTAACTAAATCCAACATTTGTTTTGCAATTTCTCTTATTTCCCATTGAGCTCTAGTACACGATCTAATACTAAAAAAATGTAACAACTCTCGAGCATTCATCGTCATCACAATTTTTACCTGTACTGATTGTGGTTGACAAAATCGTGCATCTTCAGCTGGAATTCCGTTATCCATCAGTTCATTGTAAAGTTTCTGAGAATTATCTAAGTGTTTTAAATATTTTTCTAAAAGTTTTTTTTCAGCCAATGCTCTAATTTTTGGAGGAACTCGATAAGCTGCATCTCCTCGTTTTACATACCTTCCTGATTGAATTGAAAATGAAGCTATTCGGTGTCGTATCAAATGAATTTCTGTTACCCGACTAACCCCATCAATAGCAAAAGTAAAACTAGCATGTTCCAAAGTCGAAGTATGACCTGAATTAATTACTTGTCTAATCAACCTTTCTTTTACCTCATCTGTAGTTTTTTCTTTTAATTCCCTAGCTCCAACCGAAGCATAGCACTGTCTGATAGCCGCTACTACATTTTGCTCTGGATCACTTGTATGACCCAACAACTCAACTTTTAATTTATCTTCTTTTGCCATTTTATAAAAATTTGATCATTTTTTTAATCCACCCCAATTTAAACTTTTCCCTCTCCAAAATCAATCACTAAAACTGGGTCAAAAATTATTTCAATTCAAAAACCACCGTCAGACTTTGACTCACAGTCCCAGATCCTACCTCAATTGGTGCTCCGCCACCACCCAAACCATCCATTACTTTCGCCCCATAAATCGGTGAATTTGAGTAGTTACCCCCTTCAACAATATTGACCACTTTCCCTATCTTTCGTCCAGAAGCTTTGGCCAACATCTCAGCTTTTTGTTCAGCATCTTTCATTGCCGCTTCAAATAAATCTTTTTCTGCATTACTGGTATCTTCAAAAGTAAAGTTTGGACCATATACTTGGGTGGCTCCACTGGAAGTCAGTAAAGTAGTCAATTCCGACGCTTTATCAATCTCTCTTAATTTAATTTCTACTGTATTATTTACTCTCCATTGACCCTTTCTTGTCCTCTGAGCACCATTTTCATAATAAGACTCTTCTTGTTGATATATACTCAAATTTTGAGTTTTAATGTCTTGTTCGTTAATCCCAAAAGTTTTAATCGCTTTAATCAACTCTTCAACTTTTGTATTTACTTCCGTAATTGCCTTATCTTTGTCAGACTGGACCGAATCAACTCCAGCACTAAACGAAGCAATTTGATTTTTTTGAATCGATTTAGCTTCTCCAACGACCGTAATAGTCTCTGGTTCTTGCCACCTAATCTTTCCCCATTCAATCTTTCTTAATGGAAGAAAAAATAATGCTAAAAATAAAATAACTAAAATCGCGATTGTTTTATTATCTTGTGTTTTCATACTATTATTCTAATATAGAATTTAATCATAATAAATATATCTAAACATATCAAATAATATATCTAAATACATCAATTACTAAAATTTTTTTAATTATTTTTTAAAGCCAAGACGAATAAATAATCCGACAATCTATTAAAATACCTTAAAACTTCTTCATCAATTTTTTTAGTTTTTGACAAAGTCACCACTCTTCTTTCAACTCTTCGACACACCGTCCTCGCCCAATTCAATTCTCTCGCTTTTTTAGTTTTAAAAATAATAAATTTAGCTAACTTTTTATCACTTTTCCCAATTTCCTCCTCAAATTGTTTTATTCTTGATTCTTGAATCTTGAATCCTGAATCAATACCACCCAATTCCCCCATAATCACCCCCAAATCTTTAATTACTTTTTTATCCCTACCAACTAATTCTAATATAGCTTGAAGTTCATCAATCTCTCCAATAGTTTCTACCAACAAACTGTCTTTACTTACTCTTTTTCCGCCACAATCCGTCTTTCCGCCATCGCCTCTTTTTGTCGTTATCATAATTATGTTTTACTACTTACTACTAACTATTAGCTAATTACTAATCAACTGCATTTCGAGTAGCCACAAAATGGATTAGTACATTTAGAACAGCCTTCTTCAGCTCTAAGTGGCGAACCACAATCTGGACAAGCCCCAAATTTTCCTTCGGCTTCGTTTTGATCAATAGTTTTATTAATTTCCGCTTGAACAGAAACTTCTGGTTTATCAAATATAGTTAATTGTTCTCCTCGAGAAATCTCCAAAATTGATTTTCCTACGGCATCAAACATACTTAAAACAGCCCCACTTCCCATTCCCACTTTTTGTCCACAAGAAATTCCCACTAACTGTTCTGATATTTCATCCAAAGTCGCCCCATATTTCAAAGATAAAGAAGCCAACCTCCCGGTTACTTCGGCTGCAGCTGCCAAATATCCGCCCGACTTACCCAAAGTCACAAACACTTCCACCGGTCCGTCATTTTCTTCATAAAAAATTGATGAATAAACACTTCCCACATCACTTTTTTTCTTAATCCTAAT
>CAZCYK010000031.1:0-7575 GCA_964502975.1 uncultured Gammaproteobacteria bacterium
TAGGGAAATGGATAAAATACCCAAAAGGTATTTAAAATAAAAAAAAATAGGGGGTTTGAGTAATGTATTTTGTTATCACCAGAACAAAGATCATGGACACGCTCGACCGCATTGGTTTTCTGTGTCAAAAAGGAATTTATGCCAAAACAGTGGCAAAAAAAACCACAGTCGCTGTCAAGTGCTACAATTCCAACAATTCGCTGTATCACCAGGTTATCTCTGTTCAAAGTGAAGATCTAAAAACTTTCACAAAAAAGACAAGAGAACTCGGGTGGCATATCAATGAAGTTAACGAAGAAGACATCAAATCAATTGTCAACTTACAAAAAATATTTTCAAGCTGAAAACATGTCTATAATATAATAAGTCAAATAGTATCTTTTCAATCAAGACAATGGATTGTGATACCCAAAAGGTATTCAAAATAACAAAATACAAGGGAGGCTATTATGTTTCATTATGTGGTGACCCAAAAGAAAATGTCTAACCAATCCGACATGGCCTGTATCTGTAACAACGGAATCAGAGCTAGGATTATAATCCTAACTATCAAACCATTCTACGTTCAAGAATATGACCCATCAGACCCTGACGGTCTAATCGTTTCCGTCAAAGATGAAGACACCCTAGAATTTACCAAAAAAATGGAAGAACTTGGTATGTTCGCCAACCCAATCAACGATGATGAAATACGTTTTGCCGCCGAATGGAGATCATTCAACCATAATCACCACTAATCCCCCACCCATTTTCCTGTACCCCAAAAACCCCGGGTTGCGCCATAAACGCATAAATCCCGGGGTTCTTTTTTTTAATTAACCACTTTTAATTTATTTCTGTTATAATCACTCCATCAACCGAAGACAGCCGGCACACAAATAAGTCCCGCCGAGGTAAAACAATTTATTTTTGTTTTATTTACCCTCGCTTCTTCGGCGAGGTTTTTTAGTTTTACTAAAAGCTAATAAACTAATTATCTAATTAACTAATTTATGCCAAACATTAAAAAAATCGAACAAGTCGACGACGTAGTCAAAAAATTAACAGAAGCCAAATCTGCTGCTCTAATTCAATATCAAGGTCTTAATGCGCTTGATATTAGCCAACTTCGAGCTGATATAAAAGAAGTCGGCGGATCAATGGAAGTTGTCAAAAACTCTCTAATCACCAGAGCTTTGGTAAAAATGGGTATAAAACTTCCCGAAACCCTAACCGGACCAACCGGTATCGCCTATTGTAACGACGACGAAGTCGCTCCTCTAAAGGAAATTGACAAAGTCAACAAAGCCAAAGAAGTTACTTCTTTTAAATACGGTATATTTGATAAAAAATTATTGTCTCTTGACGATCTCAAAACCTTTTTGAGTCTTCCTTCAAAATCCACCCTTATTACTCAATTTGTCGGTGGATTGACCAATCCTCTTCAAAGATTGGCTTATGCTCTCCGTTTCAACCAAACTCAATTGGTTCTAACCCTCAAAGCACTTTCAGAAAAAAAATAACCAATAACCAAATAACAAGAAACAAACACTATTGTTTGGAATACTTGGAACTTGTATCTTGGTAATTAAATTATTAATTATTATTTATTAAACTAAAGCTCTAAAGCTCCAAAGCTCTAGAGTACAAAAATTTATGTCAGAAGAAACAAAATTAAGTGCCAAAATCGAAAAAATAATCGATTCTGTTGCCGAATTGTCAGTTCTTGAGCTTTCCCAATTAGTTAAAGCTCTCGAAGAAAAATTTGATGTCAAAGCTGTCGCTGCTGCCCCTGCTGTCGCCGCTGGTGCTCCAGCCGCTGGTGGTGCTGCCGCTCCTGCTACCGAAGAAAAGACTGAATTTGATGTCGTCATCACCTCTGGTGGTGCCAACAAAATTGCTGTCATCAAGGTAGTCCGCGAATTCAAACCAGAATTAGGCTTGAAAGAAGCTAAAGACATGGTCGACGCTGCTCCCGCTTCTCTTGGAACTATGAAAAAAGAAGCTGCTGCTGATGCCAAGACCAAACTTGAAGCCGCTGGAGCACAAGTAGAGCTCAAATAAGCTCTAATTGTGCGAACATCCCGTATGATTTTGTGAAACAAAATCCATCGGGGTGGTGCACAAGTTGAGTTGAAATAATTTTCTTATTTAACTTCTAAAAACCCGCCAATTGGCGGGTTTTTTGTGTTAATCTAATTTTACTTAAATCTACAACAAATCTGTTCTTTCTTGGGTTTTGAGCACATCGACTACCTGGCCCACCTTGCCTGTTTGATCTTTTTTGGTAATCAAGAGAGCATCGCCTGTATCAACCACAATCAAATCCTCTACTCCAATTAAAGCAATATATTTTTTGTCTTTTTTATAAACAAAATTATCTTTAGAATCGATTTCATAAACCCCTTCTGGATTGTACATACTCTTGTCGTCCATATAATTTGCCACCGATTCCCAAGTCCCAAAATCTACCCAATTAAAAGGTAACTGAGCCACTACCGCTCCACTATTAACATAAACTTGTTTGGTCACTTCCTCAATCGCTCCTTTTGGCATTTTGGCATATTCAGTTGGGACATCACCACCCTTAGAAATTTCCACCAAAGGTTGATACCATTCTGGTTTGTAAGTTTGATACATTTTTAACAAATTATTCGGTGTCATTGTCGTATGGTTAGCATGAAGCAACAACTTATCTGTTCCCAAATATTGTTTTATCTTGTCTTCTTCAGTTCTGTCAATATAATCAGCCACTTCAAAAAGTTTAACCCCATTTTCCTCAGTTACTAAATTTCCTTTAACCAAATAATCCACCCCTCCAACCACTGATTTAGGCATAAACCCACCGGTAATATATTTATCCCCACCACTTGCCAGTTTCGCTACTTCATCAATCATTTCGATAAAATTTTGGGCTGGTTCTCGTAACACATCTGCCTGAACCAAGATAAATGGTTCATCTCCAAACCCTCTTTTGATCAATTGAGCCGCCGCAAATCCAGTTGCTGGACCCTGATTTCGCATCTCCGGTTCCACAAAAATATTTTCATCAGGAATCTCAGGTTCCTGAGCTTTCGCAATTTGCGATTGAACTTCATTTGTTTGTAAAAAAATCTCTTGGGGTGAAAATCTTTTTCTTAACGCTTCATAATTCAATTGAAACAACGATTTACCTCCAATTAAGGGCAAAAAATGTTTTGGCATACTACTTCGACTCATTGGCCACATCTTTGAACCTACTCCCCCACAAATTATTACTGGTTTCATAATTAAAATTTCCTTCGCCTTTGGCGACAAATTTCTAATCTAGATATATTATAACAATTCAACTTTTTACAAACTCGTTTATATTTTCTATTGTTGTTTCGATTATCCTCTCAATCGCCTCTTGGGTATTAAAAGCATTGTGGGGAGTAAACACCACATCGTCTCTATCCCTAAGCATATGGAAGCTTATAATGTCTTGTAAACCATCTTTTGTCATTTTATTACTCATCACCACACTCATACTATCGACCAACATTTCTTCCTCGGTCACGTCCAAACCCGCACCAGCTAGTATTTTATTATTCAAAGCCCAGACTATCGCTTCTGTTTCTACCACTGCTCCTCTAGCAGTGTTAATCAAAAAGCTCCCCGGTTTCATCAACTTTATATTTTTTTTATTGATCATATGAAAAGTCTCTGGGATTGCTGGTACATGCAAAGTCACAAAATCAGACTGTTTTAGACAAGTTTCCAAATCGACATATTTAAACCCACTCTTTTTTTCCATTTTAGGGTCTCTATAGGCATCGACTCCTAAAACCTTCATTTCAAAGCCTCTAGCAATCTTGGCCACATTTTGGCCTATCTTTCCAACACCTATTACGCCCAATGTTTTTCCACACAAATCCACCCCCGTCAAACCTTCTGGATTAAATTCTCCTTCTTCAACTGATTGATGAGCCACCACTATCTTTTTAGCCGTTGCCAAAAGCAGAGCAAAAGCATATTCAGCCACCGTGTTCGATCCATAAACTGGAACACTACTTATTATTATCTTTCTTTTTTCACACGCTTTTTTATCAATGTGATCCATCCCCGTCGATCTAGTAGCAATCATTTTTAAATTTAGCAATTTACTCAAAATCTCTTCGTCAAATTTTGAATAAATAAACGGAGAAATAATTTCATAATTTTTGGCCACATCAAGCTTGTCTTGTACTTCTTCTTTAAAAATCCCCACCCCAAACGTATCCAATTTACTAATCTCTCGCTCAATTATTTCTTTTTCCCAACTTTTAACCCCAAAAAAAGCTATTCGACATTCAGTCTTTGGCTGATTATTATCTTTCATAAAACTATTTTACACGAAAAAAGATAAATTATCCCCTCTTTTCCCCAAATCATAAATCCATCTAAAAATTGATTCTTGACATACAAATATCCAATGTGATTAACTGAATACAGTTAATCATTATTTTGATACAAGAGGAGCCACACAATGAACATTCAAAGTACATCACAAGACAACCTTGTGAAACAACCAACCACTCCCAAAAAGGTCAATGGAGTTTCAATTGACAATCTTCCCGACCTTTTAACCGTCGCCGAAGTCGCCGATCTTCTTCGTGTCAGCAAACTCACCATCAAACGTTGGGGTAAAAGAGGTAAGCTTCCAGCTATCCGCATCAATGCCCGAGGTGACCGTCGCTATCGCAAAGAAGCTGTTCTCTGGCTGTTAGGAATCCAAGCTGAATAAAATTTACCCCGTCACTGCGGGGCCTGCCCATACTACCTGCCCGCCTAAATGTAAATCCACCAAGATTGCAAAGCTATCGGTGGACGAAACTTTTGATATAGTCTTGACTACTGCAAACTTTTAAACAATTCTTGTTTTATCAATGCCTGATATGGAATATCCATTTTATTCGCCTTTACTTTCAATCTTTCTATCAAACCAATTGGCAATCTAATAGATATTGATTTAGTGGTCAATTTTAAGTTTGGAAACATTACTCCTCTTTTGGCTTGACTCAAATCAAAATAATCCGAAAAATCAGCCTTTTCCCAAAAATTAAATTCTTCATCTTCATTCTTAAACTTTGGTATTTTTTTAATTTTATTCATAAATTAATTATAACATTAAAATTCTAATTGTAAATACTCTGTAAATACAAAAATTTTGTCTTTTTGCTTACATCTCTTATCGAAATTATTCTAATTTTATTTTGCCTCACCGTATAATAAGCTACCAAAATTCTTCCCGAAAAAGTTTTCCCAATTCTTATTGACCTTTCCTCAACCATCGAATGTTTCTTGTCATCAAAATTAAGAGAATTAGTGTCAAGAAATATTTCCTCAGCTTCTCTACAAGTCACATTATGTTTTTCATAATTTTTATTGATATTTCCCTTATCCCAATCAAACACTTGAATTTTGTTAAAATTTATCATACCAACACCCTCCCTTTTGGAGTTCGTTTTATCAACCCTTTTTTCATCAAAAATGGTTCGTAAACTTCAGTAATTGTCCCGACATCTTCCGACAAGCTAGCCGCAATATTTTCCACCCCCACCGGCCCCCCATTGTATTGTTTTTTTACTACTTCCAAATACTTTCTATCTGCATCAGATAAACCAGTTTCATCCACTCCCAACATTTTTAGTGCCTCATCAACTTCCTTAAGAGTTATTAACCCATCATTTTTTATCTCAGCATAATCTCGCACTCGTCGAAGCAATCTATTGGCAATTCGTGGAGTCCCTCGGGCTCGCTTACTAATTTCTCTGGCCGCTTCTGGCTCAATTTTTACTCCCAAAACATCACTGGTTCTTTCAATAATCTCCTTAAGGTCAAAATCTTCATAAAAATCCAATTGTTGAACATAACCAAACCTATCTCTCATTGGTCCAGATATTAAGCCTATCCGAGTTGTTGCTCCCACCAATGTAAATTTCTGCAAATTTAATCTAACCGTTTTAGCCGATGGTCCTTTTCCTAACACAATATCAAGTGCAAAATCTTCCATTGCGCTATAAAGCATTTCTTCAACCAATTTATTAAGTCGATGAATTTCGTCGATAAACAAAAAATCACCTTTCTTTAAACCTGTCAAAATTGAGGCTAAATCCCCTGCCCGAGTAAGTGCCGGACCAGAAGTCATTTTGATATTACTATTCATTTCATGGGCCATTAGATGGGCCAAAGTTGTCTTACCCAATCCTGGTGGACCGTAAAATAAAATATGGTCCAACGCTTCACCCCGAGATTTAGCTGCTTTTAAAAAAATATCTAGCTGTTCTTTTAATTTTTCTTGACCAATAAATTCATTCAACCTTTGTGGTCTTAATTTCTTCTCGACAATCTTTTCCTCCACCTCCGCCTTTGGGCTTAGTGTTTCTTCTTTTATTTTTTTATCCATTTTTATACTAAATACTAAATACTTGATACTAAATACTAGCTAGGCACCATCCTAGCTTTTCCTCAGTTGTTTCTAAATCTTTAGGTAATTTATTGGTAACTTTTTCAATTTCTTTACGGTCAAACCCTAATTGTTTCAAACTAAGTACCAAATCACTGTCAATTTCTTTTTCATTATCTTTTGTCAAATCCAATTCTCCCAATCCGCCAATTTTTGACTTCAAATCGACAATAATTCTCTGAGCAGTCTTCTTGCCAATCCCTTTTAATTTTTGGAAAAAATCTACATTTGCCTCACCAATCGCTTTTATTATTTCTATCCCCTCAGTCTCACCTAATATCCCCGCGGCAGTTTTAGGACCAACTCCCGACACCGAAATCAACATTTTAAACAAATTAACTTCATCCCAATCTTCAAAACCAAACAAATTAACATCGTTTTCTGATACCGCCATATAAGTCGCCACTTGCAACTCTTCTCCCTCATTGTGTTTTTTCAAAAAATTTTTCCCCACCCAAAGTAAATAACCTACCCCTCCAACGTCAATCTCACAATTATTCCCCCACAGTCTGTTTATTTTCCCTCTCAAACTCGAAATCATAGCTTCATTATACCCTAAATCGACTCACTCGTCTCTAAAAAATTCCCATATCTAAACATATTAAAACTATATCAAACACACAAATCTTTGTTAGTAAACAAATAAGTTAGAGCCACCGCCACTGCATCTGATGCATGTGATGGTGAGATGTTTTCCTTCAAATTCAAAAAATTTCGAACCATAATTTCTACTTGTTCTTTTTCAGCTCGGCCATAACCCACCAAAGCACTTTTTACTTGCAATGGGGTAAATTCAGCCACTTCAATTCCATTTCTCTGACCACAAACTTTTATTACTCCAATTGCCTCGGCCACTTTTATCGCCGACTTGGCATTTTTAGCAAAAAACAAAGTCTCTATCGCCATCGCCTCAACCTTGTATTTTTTAATCAACCCCTCCAATTCTTGATAAATTTGGTTTAACCTATCTGCCGATGTATCGGTAATCTTTGTCCTCAAGCACCCGCACTCTATTAACTTATATTCACTTGATTCTTGAATCTTGAATCTTGAATCTAGTATCGCCCATCCCGTGTTTGCCAATCCTGGATCAATACCTAAAATCATAACCTCATTTTACTTTATAACTT